>JALOMS010000089.1 GCA_025455345.1 Thermoflexibacter sp.
GTAAGGTCGCAAATGAACGCCTACAAGCAGTTTTTGGACAAGGACAAGCACAAACAAGTCCTCGACAACATCAAGGATTTTGACAAGAAAATGACGGAAATAGAGGAAAAACTCTACCAAACCAAGAACCGCAGTGGGCAAGACCCGCTCAACTATCCTATCCGCCTGAACGACAAACTAAGCGGTGTGGCTGGGGTAGCAGGGAGTGGCAATTTCCGCCCTACCGACCAAGCCGTAGAGGTAAAGAAAGACCTCACTGGCAAGATAGATGGCGAACTAAGCAAACTTAAATCACTCTTTGCCAATGACTTACCCAAGCTAAACGAGTTGATTAAACAGCAAAACATAGACCCACTGATGTTGAAAAAGGAAGAAAAGAAATCGCAGTAGGGAAAACTACCCCTCAAAAATTTGAGTATCTATACTCACTATTTTTGAGCAAAGTATGTTATAGGTTAAGACTTATAAACCCTCTATCTTTGTAACATCATAGTAACATAGACTTTAGTCTGTGAGGAAATATACAAAGCCACACGCTAAAGCGTATGTTACAAGATATTATTAAGGGGGTAAATTTAATAATTTGTCATTCAGTCCTTTCGCTTTGTGAGGGGACTGTTTTTTTGGTTTAAATCCTTAATAACTAATCACTTTTTCAATATCCACTTTTCATCAAGTTCGGCAAGCAAGATACTGGCGGGGTCATTATCTGAATGATAAGGTCGCTTACCATCAGTCCATTCTCCTTCGGGTATGTAATTTTGGATTTTCTCTTTCACTAAATTAATGTACTCTTTACGATATAAAGGAGTCTTGAATTTATAAAAATCTCTCTCTATATCTTTTTTGCGTAATATCATAAATTGATAGTTAGATTTTAAGTCTTCGAGTATCAATTTGTCGTCTTCAAATTTTTTTTCTTGTTGTTTTTCTTTTAGTTTATATCGCCTATACATATATAGACAGTAAAGAAAATATGGAATAGAAAAAGATACTCGTAATTTAAAACGTAGTTCATCATTATTTAAATTTTCTAAAAATAACATTGCTAAACACCAAATAATGGTAATAATTGAATATATCTTATATTTTGAGTTCCAATGATATTCTCGTGTATTTAACTTTTCCGAATCCATTTTTGCCCTATAAAAAACTTGCAGAATCATTTTATATAAAATGAATATAAATTTTAAGTGGAATATCATAATAATAAATGGGAATATAGAGATGAAAGAAACTAATATGAATCCAACTTTTGTGATATTTAAATTTAATAACGATTCAGGATTTAAAATTTCATATTGGAATAATCCTAATCCTAATCCTATAATCACTACATAATTTAATACTTTTATAGTACAGAATTTTGAGATTATAGGCTTGAAAACAGAAAAATGCTTTAAATCATTTAGTTTCTCATTAATTAAATCATCTTTACGTAATTCTACTATTTGAGCGAATAAATGAACTATTGAGCTTAATTCTAATTTATCAGTATATTTGAATAACTCAATAATTTCATCAGACAAAGGAAATGATGTATTGGGATAGATTTGAATCAGTATTTCCTTCATTTTAGACTCATTGAGTAAAGCTGTTGCTCTTATGGCATACTTTTTTAGCAATAAATCGTCGGAATAAAAAACAATGTTTTCTATAAAATACTTTAAATCTTCTTCTATACATTCCAAGCTTTGGGTTCTGGCTTTAAAAGCATTGGCTAAAAATTTCAAGCAATTAATGCCATATTGATATTTTTTTGTATTTTGATTATCAATATATTGCATATTATCCCAACAGAAATCTATAATCTCTTTTGCTTTGTTTTCTTCTGCTATTTCACAATACAGAGCAATTGCATCTACTCGCCTTTTGTCTAAGGGAATATCCTCAATGCTAATTTTATCAGGATTGTCTTTGAAACCCAATGCAATAAAATATTCATAAAAACGCTTGTGAGTAAAGCTAAAACGATTATTGCCTGTGCGGATGAGTCGTGCTTGTTTTAGGATAGGTAGTAAATCAGTCAAAGGAATTTGAGGCAAGCGATTTTGTAATTCTGCTACTGAAATATCAAGACCAAAACCTTGATTTTCAGAAAGTACGTCTGCTATTTTTTTAGCATAGTCAATTATCTCGTTATTTACTAAATTTTTGTTTTTTACCTGATTCAGCCTATTTTGAATAAAATTATCATACAATTCAAACTGATTTTGTGGCAATCTTTGGTTAAATTCATAAAACTCTTTGATAAGTGTGGCTGTAAATGGATTTCTTGCAAGTGGCTTAAAGCCTTTGGCATCAAGTTTTGCCAATACCTGCTTATCAAAATTGAGGTTTTTGAAAAAATCAAGTGTTTTTTCCCTTGATAAAGGCAGAATTTCAAGGGTATTATCGGCTAAGAATTTCTCTGTGGGCTTTTTAAATTCTCTGGAAGCTACAATAACCTGATTATTCGCACTCACTAAATCGTTGATAATCTTTGAAATTTTATCTATTTTTTCAGAGCCATCTAATTCATCTATGACAGTAATATTTTCGTCAAAGGAATCTAAAATAAAAAATAACTTACCTTCGTTGTAGAGGTCTGCAAAACGTATCTGTATAAAGTTCTTTGCCAAATCATTTCCAAAATAGTCTGAATAAAGGTAGTCTTTGATTTGAGGGAATAGAGAACTACCAAGTTCTATTTTTAAATCTCTCAAATTCAAATAAATAGGAATTTTGCTAAATTCCTTCTCATTCAAAAGGTCTTTGCTTAGTTTTCTTAGTGCCACACTTTTACCTGCACCTGCCTCCCCTAAAAGCAAAAATGATTTGCTTGCTTTTTCTTTTGCTGTAAACTCTAAAAGGCTTTTTACTTTTCTATCACCTTTTTTATCTTTCTTTTTTTGAATTATCTCAACTTCTAATTCCACAAAATTCTCATCAGACCATTTCGCCTCTAAATCAATTTGTTCTAATTCAGATTTTAGGGAATTGATGAAATCTTGAATCTCTTTGGTTGAGTAAGGAGTAGGTTTGCTATTATTCTCATTAGGGAAGTAAGGGCTTTTAAACCAATTACTTATGCGTATAATTTCATCAGTAGTTGCTTCTTGATTTTGTGTGCTACTCCTATAATAAACCTTATCTTTATCTAAAACATTTTGTTTTACAGTTTGAATAGGAACTAAGCATCTATCATACTGAACAAGAGGAATTTTTATAATTCCATAAGTATTATTATCATTATGCTTATATTCATAATATTCAAAAGAAGGTCGTGGACGAATTTTATCTTTTACCTTATCTTGCAGGGTTGCATCATTCAATCTTTGCTGAATACCTTTTGGTATTAATTCTCCTGTTGCTTTGATTTCATCAACACCAATAATTATATATGCATCTTCTTTCCTAATAGTATTAGCAAAAGCAACAATATCTTTGATAAAATTTGCCTCTTTATCTTTATCGTCTTTGAGTAAAGTCAATTCAAGTTTAAAATCACAACGTGTGCTTTCTCCTCTTTTTAATAGTTTTTCAAAGAGTTCTGGTGTCATTGTATTTATGCTTTAATTTCCATGTAACACAAATATAATGAAAACAATAGATTAGAAGGAACGAATAAGAAAATATTTTATCTCATTTTTAAGTATTCCCACTCACTATTTTTGAGCAAACTCTGCTATTTTTTAGGATATAAAAACCCTCTACCTTTGTAACATCAAATAAGATATTCAAATAGGTAGTAAAATACCTTGAAAATATTTATTAAGGGGGTAAATTTGAAATTATTAACATTCAGTCCTTTCGCTTTGTGAGGGGACTGTTTTTTTTGTTTTAATTAATTCCCTCTATCCTATCTTTGAAAACACTTACAAGTTTATTTGCTTCACTCATCTCTTGGATTTCTGCCCAGATTTCAGTAAGCACACTGAAAAACTCTTTCATCTTCATATTCCCCAATTTGATATGAATTACTTTGGGGGGAGGGTTATAGAGTAGCATTTTATCAGAAAAATCGCTGTCTTTCGTAATGATAGTAAGGTTATTTTCTTTTGCATAATCCCAAATTTGCTTGTCTTTCCAAGTATCATCTATATCTCTCTGATGAATGAAATCATCTCCTTTCCAAAGGGAGAAATAATACGGCAAATTAGCGTCAATCAGGTATTTAAGCAGCATTTTGTAAGGGAATTAGAGTGCGAATGGTGTAGTTTCTACTCATCAAAGCAACGGCAAATTGCAAACAAGCGGTGATGTCTTCTTTTTCCAAAGAAGGATATTGGTACAAGATTTCTTCTTCTGTGTCCCCTGCACTTAAAAACTCCAAAATGGTTTGTACAGTAATCCGCTTGCCTCTGATGATAGGCTTCCCATTGCAGATTTCAGGGTCTATGATAACACGACTAATTGGCGTTTCAGGCATAATTTTAAGCTAATTTCTATCTACAAAGTTAAACAATTAGAAAGTAAAAAACAAATGACATTCAGTCCTTTCGCTTTGTGGCGCAGTGCAACTGAGGGGCTGTTTTTTTGTGTATTTGCCAAATTAATTTATATTTGCTATCAAATTTAATTTCAAATTGTCATGTCAAAACCCCATAGAGGCAGAATACAAGCGCAAGGAGGAGGAATAGAAAAATCAGAATCTTGGGCGCAAGATGAACCATTGAGCTTAGAAAGTGGTTTAAATTTAATAGATAACCTCAAAAAACAACTCACTAAGAAGGAATTAGCTGTAAGAGAAGAAGCGTTTGAAAAGCTCTCTAAGTTGGTGAATAAAAATAGTAAAAACGGAATTGACGCACAAGTAGTTGTATCTTTTTATGCAGATGAAGACACTACTGATGAAAGAGTAGATTTGGAAGTAAGAAAAGGCAAAGCATTTATCAAAAAAGAAGACTAAAATGCACGATTTGAGCAAGTTTGATAGTTTTTTAATAGACCATGAAGTTTACGACCAAAATGAGCTATTTTGGGAAGGTATAATTTTGGAAATAGTGGGCGATTTGCCTCATAAAATTCAATGGATGAACACCTTACAAAATGGTGAAAAGTGGCGCATGGGTAATCCTATGTTTACAGCTTATTTCCCCACCTTGCAAAGAGCAGTTCGCATTATTCAGAAAGATAAAAAAGACACAAAATCTCCCTCCTTACGGGCTTGGATAAGCGATACAGTTTATATAGAAAATGACGAAGAAACAGATATCTGGGAATTGGTGATTGGCATAGTGCTTACCCAAGAAAATATAGAAGCAAGCAAATATCTTATTAGACAGTGGATTGATGAGAATAACTCATTAGCAAGCATGAAAGAAATGATTGCAAGTGCGAAGGTATTATAAAGCTGAAAAGACAGACGAAACGTGCTATTGCCTTTGCAAGCAAGCGTCGCTCATAATGCCCCAAGCGAATCTAATTTATTCCATCATTTTTTAAGTATTCCCACTCACTATTTTTGAGCAAAGTATGTTATAGGTTAAGACTTATAAACCCTCTACCTTTGTAACATCAAATAAGATATTCAAAGAGGTAGTAAAATACCTTGAAAATATTTATTAAGGGGGTAAATCGGGCGGCGAACCGCTTGATAATTTATTGGAACAGTCCTTTCGCTTTGCGAAGGGACTGTTTTTTTTGTAACATAATTTATTTAGCTATGCACATATTTGGGATTCAGATAAAATATTTGTATTTTTGATTCCATAAAAATATGCTGAATATGTCAAATACCAATTTATCATCTTTGCGCTATGAACTCCATGAAATGATAGACTTAGTTGGAGATGAGTCTATCCTTCATGCTATTCGCCTTTTACTTAGAAGGGAAGCAGATTTTTGGCTTACTATCTCCTCTGCCGAACGTCAAGCAGTCGAAACGGGGTTAGCACAATTGGAAAAAGGGGAATATGTAGAACACAACACCGTTAAAAAAATATATGAAAAATGGCTATAAATATTCGCTGGTCGCCGCAAGCTGTTGCTGATTTAGAACGCATTATCGCTTATTTGGAAAATGAGTAGGGAGATAAAGTAGTGCGTGAATTTGTAGAGAATTTAGATAAAAAACTTACTTCTATAACTTTGATGCCAGAAATGTATCCTGAGTCGGAAATGAAATCGGGAGTAAGAAGCTGTTTACTAACCAAACATAATGCATTATATTACAGAGTTATAAATAATGAGATTGAGATAGAAGCAATAGAAATTATCACTATTTTTGATAATCGCCAAGATAGTAACAAGTTAAAACTGTAAAAGACAGACGAAACGTGCTATTGCCTTTGCAAGCAAGCGTCGCTCATAACGCCCCAAGCGAACTGCCTATATCATGTGTATTACACCAAAATTGGGTAAAAAGTTCAGTTTTATCTCTTTTTCCCAATTTATCTAATTTATTTTGTCATTTTTTAAGTATTCCCACTCACTATTTTTGAGCAAAACACGCTATTGGTTAAGACTTGTAAACCCTGTAACTTTGTAACATCAAATAAGATAAAATCTTATAAAGATATTATTAAGGGGGTAAATTTGAAATTATTAACATTCAGTCCTTTCGCTTTGTGAGGGGACTGTTTTTTTGTTAGAATTTAGCAGAGCAAGGAACTAAAAACATAGTATCTATGTATTAGTAATGATAACTTACACAGCCAAAAGCTGCACAATCTATCATAGATATTTGTCAATTTGAAGGAATTCTTATATTATTTGGAATAAGTTTTTTAGCAATTTTCATAATCAATTATCTCAATAATTTAATTATAAAAGAAAGGAGTAAAAAAATGATATTTAAATCGTATATAGTAAATTTCTTTGTTTATTTTGCAATAACCCTTTTGATGATTATCTCTAATGTAGGAACTAACTTGATTGCAAATATTTTGATTGTGTAAGTTATTTTTAACTATCCAATTCTCTATTTCTTTTCTCTCATTTTTAAGTATTCCCACTCACTATTTTTGAGCAAAGCATGCTATTGGTTAGGATATAAAAACCCTCTACCTTTGTAACATCATAGTAACATAGACTTTAGTCTGTGAGGGAATATACAAAGCCACACGCTAAAGCGTATGTTACAAGATATTATTAAGGGGGTAAATTTGAAATTATTGACATTCAGTTCTTTCGCTTTGCGAGGGGACTGTTTTTTTTGTGTTTTATTTTGGGTAATAATTAATTTTGCTTATATTTTCGTAACTTTACAAGACAAATTTTCCATTATTTGATTTTATGGGTAAATATAAGAAAGGTGTGTGTGAAAAATGTGGCTTTGAGGGCTATGTGAATGACCACCACGTTATTCCGCGAAAAGTCAAGAAAGACGACAATAAAACAACCATAAGACTTTGCCTCAATTGTCATCAACACATACACGAATTGTTACCTGATGAGAAAAAGGAAGAGGCTTTTTACGTAGATTTTACCCAAAAGTGGTTACTTGGCTTATTGGCTATCCTTCTTTTATTTTGTTTTTTTATCAATCTTTTTTAAGAATCATGCAAAAAATAGGTGAAATTTTATTGGATTCAGGAGTATTAGTATTGGGCGACTTGGTAGAAATCAAAAAAATGAACCAAAAACCTCATACCGTTCATAAGGTCTTGATAGATATTCATACTCAGAAAACTTATACGCAAGGCTTAGATTTTCAGAAGTTTACAGATACTTTATTTGATGACAAAAGTGTGAATCAGTTGTTGGCAGAGCATATTTTGGAGGAAATGGAGTCCTCTAATCCTAATGAGCTATCAAGTGAGAATATTTTGTCTGGCTTGGAAAAAGGCTTTAAGCAGATTGACTTTGAAAATGGGATAGCAGGAAAGGCTTTTGCCGCACTTTTATCAGAAGGTGTCGCTTCTGTTTATGCAGAAATGAGCGAGAATGGTATAGAAAAATTAGTGATTGACTTCAAAAATTAGGAATTTTTAAGCAAATCTACTCACTGTTTTTGAGCAAACTCTGCTGGGCAGCACCCCGCTATTGGTTAAGACTTATAAACCCTGTAACATCATAGTAACATAGACTTTAGTCTGTGAGGAAATATACAAAACTACACGCTAAAGCGTATGTTACAAGATATTATCGGGCGGCGAACTGCTTTAAATTATTGGTATTCAGTCCTTTTACTGTGGGCGCAGTGCAACTGGCGCAGTGCAACTGGCGCAGTGCAACTGGCGCAGTGCAACTGGCGCAGTGCAACTGAGGGGGCTGTTTTTGTTTTATATTTAGGGAATAATTAGTTTTTGTTCGTCTTTTTTTAACTTTTAGCCAATGAATTGATAACTTTATTCAAAAAACAAGGAATTTTCTTTACCAATAATCTTTACTTATCAAACAGATGAAAATACTTTTTAAAATCATAAACGCTTTCCTTCTGTTTATGAGCATTTTATTTCCCAATCAACTGCTCGCACAGGTTAATTCTAAGTTATCTATCAAGACCTTAGAAAAGCCACGCATTGCCCTTCATAGAGGACTACAAAGGAGTAGCTTAACAGAGAGTAATGTCAAAATTCCCAATTTGAAGGCGGTCTTACTTGGCGCACCTATTGATGGAGATAATGGGACGTGGACGCAAGCAGAAATCGCCAACTTGAAAAAGGTTTCTGCCGCACTCCAACGAAATGGGGTGGAGGTTTACGAATTTTATACCCCTAACAATAACTGGGAAGAAATCAAAAAAGCGGCGAATGGCGCACATTTCTTACTTTATAGAGGACATGGTGTCTATGACGGCTCAGAACCTCCCAAGTGGGTAGGAGGGTTTAGCCTCAAAGACAAGTTTGTATCTTCGGAAGAGGTGATAAAAGATTTGAAATTGGCAAAAGGGGCAATTGTAATGCTTTACGGCTGTTTTACTGCGGGCAATGCAGGGGGTGATATTGGCAAGATTGGATTGCAAGAGGCGCAAAGGCGAGTAGCAATGTATGCTAAACCGTTTATGGAAATGGGCGTTTCCGCTTATTATGCCAACTGGTTTGGCGATGCCTTTGAGAAATACGTTTCCTTTCTTTTTGAAGGGAAATCCACGGGTGATGCTTATAAAAACTATACAGATTTTAATGAAAAAACGGTGAAATACGGCAAGCACCCGCAAATCGGCGCAATGGATATGTGGATAGACCATGATGTCTGGGACGGGAAGACCGCTTACAACAATACTTTTGTTGGCAATCCAAACCAATCACTTACTTCACTTTTTGGGAAAAATAGTTCCAGTAATACCTCTACCAACAATATGCCTGACTCAAATAATAACATTCCAACAAATAATAGTGGGAACAATAATTTGCCTTCATCAAACAATGCAGAAATTGTGTTCATTAGTAACAAAAACATCAATGGTACGTCTAAAACCTACCAAGAAATATGGACAGAACTGAAAGGGAAGGTTATTTATACTGACGTATGGGCAAGCTGGTGCGCCCCTTGTCTTGAAGAAATGCCCTACTCTCAACAAATGCGTCAAAAATTTGATGCCAAAGACGTAGCCTTTGTTTATTTCAGTGTGGACAATTCAGAATCTCAATGGAAAAAAGCAATTATACAGAAAAATATCAAGGGCTATCACGTTCGCTTAGACCCCGATTCTGATGCTTATCATAGCTTTATGGAAGATTTTAATATCAGTGGTATTCCTCATTTTATTTTGATAGATAAAAAAGGGAATATCAGCGACTCAGATGCTTCTCGCCCAAGTGATGAAAGCACCGAAGAGGCTATCCAAAAACTCGTCAATACCAAGCAACCTTCCAAAGTTATCAATGCCATTAATGCCAATAAATTGTCAAGGGGTTTAAAAGCCTATTATTATGTAGGTGATGATTTGGTGCAAGAAAAAGTAGATGCAGTCATAGATTTTGATTGGTCGGAAAAATCCCCCCTTGGTAGCGGACAAATGGAAGATTATCAAGTGATTTGGACAGGGAGTATTGTCCCCAAGTATTCTGAAAATTATACTTTTTATACTAACTCTGACGACGGAGTAACACTTAGCATCAATGGAATTACCCTCATAGACCAGTGGCATGACCAACCTGCTACCGAGTGGTCTGGTGAAATCAGGTTAGAGGCGGGGCGAAAATATGAAATTGAGATATATTATTACCAAGCAGGAGGCGGAGCTGTCATGCAACTGATGTGGGAAAGTCCTTCGCAAAAAAAGGAGATTGTGCCAAACTCACAGCTTTATAAGGATTAGTTTTGGCAATAGGTGTAAAACTAAATTTAACCTTCTTCACTTCAAATCTATCTTTAAAGCTAAATTAGGACAATTTTTGTAATTTGTGCGTATTTATCTACGCATTTGATACATTTGTAGCAATGAAACCTATTTTCCACCTTCAAAACGAAATAAAGCATGGAAGTTTTTGGGCTTTTTTCTATTCTAATCACAGTTTCAGCAATTTTTGCTTATTTTAATCACCGTTATTTGCGCCTCCCTACCGCCATCGGGCTAATGCTCTTAGGTTTGTTTATGAGTTTACTGATTTTAGGATTAAATATTTTTATCCCTACCTTAGAGCAAAAAGTAGAAAGCGTACTGCGGGAAATAGATTTTTCTGCCTTTTTGTTAGATACCATTTTGTGTTTTTTGCTTTTTGCGGGTTCGCTCCATGTCAAACTTCCTATGCTTTTTGTACTAAAAAAGCAGATAGCTTCTTATGCTACCGTAGGCGTGATTATTTCCACTTTTCTGATTGGTATTTTTGTGTATTATCTTTTCCCCTTGATAGGTTTGCCCATGAGCTTTTTGAGTTGTTTACTTTTTGGCGCACTCATTTCTCCTACTGACCCTATTGCTGTATTGGGAATTTTGACGAAGGCAAATGTTCCTAAGAAGATAGAAACCGAAATTGTAGGGGAATCACTATTCAATGACGGAACGGGGGTGGTAGCATTTTTAAGTATCTTGCAGATTATTCAGAGCAAAGGGCAAGAGGTGCAAGGGCAAGAAATTTTTATACTTATTTTGGAGGAAGTCGGCGGTGGCTTGTTACTTGGCTTTGCGCTTGGCTATTTGGGGTATCGCTTACTCAAAAGCATAGATAACTACCAAACAGAAGTGCTGATAACGCTTGCTTTGGTGATGGGAGGGTACAGCCTTGCCCAAGAAATCCACTTTTCTGGTGCTTTGGCAATGGTGGTAGCAGGTTTATTCATTGGCAATAAGGGCAGAGATGGGGCAATGTCTGATATAACAGAGGAGTATTTAGATAAGTTTTGGGAACTGATAGACGAGATACTGAACGCCTTGCTTTTTGTACTGATTGGTTTAGAGTTTTTGCTGATTCCTTTCGAGTTTAGTTATATAGTTGCGGGCGTAATTGCCATAGTAGGCGTGTTACTTGCCAGAGTAATTGCCGTAGGTCTGCCCTTGTTTGTATTCAATAAAAAGGAGAAGAATAACATTAAAATACT
>JALOMS010000090.1 GCA_025455345.1 Thermoflexibacter sp.
TCAAAGTAACCCTTGTGGTAATGAGCGTTTGTGGGTCTCTTTGAAAAACTTCTCCTCTTTCTATTTGATTAATTATCTCTTTATCTTTTGCTAATAAATACTGATAACCTGCTGACAATGTAAATCTTGCATTTATCCTATAATTAACATCAGTTTCGAAACCTTGAGTAAATATTCGATTCAGGTTGCGATAACCAAATATGTTTTGCCCATTAGTTCTGCGTGCAAACACTTGATTTTCAATCAAATTACTTACATCATTTCTGAAGATATTGATATTCCAAATCAACTGCTCATTAGGAACGATTTTCACTCCTAAATTATAAGCTATCGAGCGTTCTGCTTTCAACGTACCGATTTCATTTGGAGAAAGTAAGATTTCAGCGATTTGGTTTTGCTGTTGTAGTCTTTCTAAGACTGCGCCTATTTCTTCAGAACCAAAAACAGAGTAACCCGCTACTGCATTATTAAAGTTCAGGTATAATTGCCTGAAATCAGGAGATTTAAACCCTACTCCTACCGAGCCTCTTAAAGCGATTTTTTCACTCCATTGGTATTGGGCTGAAATCTTAGGGCTGAATTGAGAACCATAAGAGGAATGACTATCCAATCTCCCGCCTAAAATCATACTGAGTTTTTTTACAGGAATAAACTCGTATTGAAAAAAGGCGTAATTAGTTGAAAATCTTTTTATTCCCTCATATCGCGTAGCCTCTACACTCTCCCCAATCGTACCTACACCTGAAGTAATAATATTTTTATCATTCAAGAAATAAACAGCCTGAACTTCTGGTCTTTGGAAGGTTTGTCTAAAAAAGGTTTGCTCATACAACTGATTATCAGTATAATAATTAAGTGTAGAATTGGTTTCATACCGAGATTGATAGTAACGGAACTGCACCTTAAACTTTTGGGAAACAAGCCAATCCAAAGTAGGGTTAAAATTAAAATCCTTTACTAATCCCTTTCCACCGATGTATTGGGGCTGTTGTAGCGTACCTATATCAAAATTTGATTGCTGATTTTCTAAAAAATACCTTCCTGACATTTTAAACTTCAGTTTTTGAGAAAAATCATAATTCATTTTGCTTTGAAAAGTATAACTATGGAAAGGCTCTACGGTATTTCCAAAAACGGTAGGAGTAAAATCATAACCACCTGTGCCGTATCGATTAGCAAAGGCATAAAGACCAAGTTTTTCTTTTTTTAAGTTAATACTTCCTGTCAAATCAGAGGTGCGATTTGCTCCATATCTCATTGATAGTCTGCCACTTGTTTCTTTAGGATTTTCTGTAATAATATTCACCACGCCCGCTAAGGCTTCTGAGCCATACAGACTTGAACTTGGACCTTTTACAATTTCTATTTGTTTGATATTCCCTACGGCAATTCTTGACAATTCTAATGTACCCGCAGTTCGTCCAATAAGCGGCTCTCCATCTACTAAGATAAGCGTATAATCTGGGTTAAACCCTTGCATTTGTATGCCTTGTCCGTGGTCATTGACTATGGCTAAGCCTGTTTGTTCTTGTAAGATTTCATTGAGTCTAAGGCTACCCATCTGCCTGATTTGCTGTTGGTTAATAATAGTAACAGGCATAGGAACGGAAGAAAGTAGCTTTTCTGTACGAGTTGCTGTAACGACCACTTCGTGAAGATTCATGGTTTTGAGCGTATCTGCCATGCTCCTATCCTGAGCGCATAGGGGTACTATCCTACCTATCATAGCAGACATCAATAAAGCAACAAGTATATTTTTTAACATAGCTTTTAATCCCTTTTATTTTTATGAATCGTTGGTGGTGCCACATTTCTGATTTATGAAGCAAAATTATTAGGGAGTTTTGTCCTAAAAAATGACTTTCCTCACCTTTCTAATTTTTTTTATTAATCTTGTGTTCATACAATTTGTTTGATGGACATCGCTCTTCAATATTAAAAAAGACATAACAAAAGTATCTCTTATTTAGAATGATTCCAAATAAATTAACTAATACTTTACTTTTTCTTTACTATACGTCTTTAAATCAATCATTTATCAAAACAATCAGAAATAATGAACAGGATTTGTATTTACGTGAGAGATATGAATAGGCAAATGAGGGAATTTTTGGGTTAATAATTCTAATAATAGCTCCTTTGTAAACTGTTCGCTTTCATAATGCCCTATATCTGCGATGATGATTTGCTTGTCCGCATCAAAAAA
Source organism: Thermoflexibacter sp. (assembly GCA_025455345.1). GTDB lineage: Bacteria > Bacteroidota > Bacteroidia > Cytophagales > Thermoflexibacteraceae > Thermoflexibacter. Next base: position 2,207 of record JALOMS010000090.1, read on the forward strand.
CTCATGGTATTTGTAATCAGCAGTAATGAATATATCAGCTCCTAAACCTATGGCATTCCGAAGTAAAAAGCCTCCTGCGCCTCCACAAACAGCTACTTTTTTGACTTTCTTATTGAGGAGTTGGGTATGCCTAATACAGTTTACTTGCATTTTATCTTTCAAATATTGTAGAAATACTTTTTCTTCCATTGGCTCGGCTAAATTCCCTATCATACCACTGCCAACTTCTTGATTTTCATTCTCTAAGAGATTTACGTAGTAAGCCACTTCCTCATAGGGGTGAGCCTTTTTCATTGCTTGTATTACTTGCCGTTCTAAGTGTGCGGGAAGGATAACTTCTATCCTCATTTCTTGTACTTTTTCCAATTTACCTATTTTGCCTATGTGCGGATTTGCTTGCTCATTGGGTCTGAAAGTTCCCTCACCGATGAGTGTAAAACTACAATTAGCATAATTGCCTATATTGCCTGCTCCAGCCTCAGAGAGAGCCTCTAACACCTTTTCTGCGTCAGAAATGGGGACAAAGGTGGTAAGTTTTTTGAGTTGATTCCGCTTAGGAAGCAAAACTTGTGTGTGCTGTAATCCTATTTTTTCTGCTATTTTGGCATTTACTCCATTAGAAATATTGTCTAAGTTCGTATGTATAGCATAAATTCCTATGTCATTTTTGATTGCCTTGATGACCGTTCGTTCCACATAATTTTTCCCTGTCAGTCGTTTTAAACCACCAAAAATAATAGGGTGATGGGCTATAATTAGGTTACACTGCTTATCAATCGCTTCCTCAACCACGGACTCTATGCAATCCAAGGTCAGTAAAATTCCTGTAATATCTTCGTTAGGACTGCCCGTCAGCAGTCCTGAATTGTCGTATGATTCTTGGTAAGCCGTAGGAGCAACTGACTCCATGTAATGGATAATTTCTCGAATTTTCATGTCTTTCTGTGGGTTCTTCAGAATGCTTACTTATTGATTCGTAGCAAGTAATAATTTTTTTTACCTTTCTGAATAAGAAGATATTTGTCTTTTAGAAGCTCGAACTCCAAAGGACTTGCTTCACTGATTTTTTCCTTATTTATACTTACTCCACCCTCTTTGAGCATACGCTTTGCTTCACCTTTGGACGCAAATATTTGGTTTTGAGTAAGAGTCGAGAGTAGGTCAGTAACATTGGTTGTGTTTTCATAATCACTTTTGCTAACTTCTATCTGCGGAACTCCATCGAATATCTCATTCAGTAGTTGCTCATCTGTTTGGTTAAAATCTGCTAAAGTGCCTTTGAATAACAATTCGCTCGCCTTTACTGCCTGCTCATAATCACTTGTTGAGTGGATACGAATGGTCATATCTTTGGCTAATTCTCTTTTTACTTTGTTTTTATCTGGCTCATTATCAAAGTTTTCTATGGTTTCCCTGTCCCAAAGCGTAAAAACCCTCAATAGCTTAGGAAGGTCAGCGTCTGCTACGTTAAGCCAAAATTGATAAAACTTATATGGACTCGTCATCGTGGGGTCAAGCCATACATTTCCATGCTCTGACTTACCAAATTTTTGTCCGTCCGAGCGCGTAAGTAAGGGAGTCGTCATCGCAAAGGCATCTCCTCCGTCTTTTCTACGAATAAGTTCTGTTCCCGTAGTGATATTGCCCCATTGGTCGGAGCCACCCATTTGTAGCTTTACATTTTTGTTTTTGAAAAGCCAGTAAAAATCGTAACCTTGCAATAACTGATAAGAAAATTCTGTGAAAGAAATGCCTGTTTCTAATCTTTTCTGCACAGAATCTTTGGACATCATATAGTTGATAGTGAGGTGCTTTCCTACTTCTCTGAGAAATTGTAAAAAACCAAATTCTTTAAACCAATCATAGTTATTGACCATTTCAGCAGAATTAGCTCCACTATTAAAATCCAAAAACTTCATAAGTTGTTTTTTTATACAGTCTTGGTTATATTTCAATACATTCTCATCTAAAAACTTGCGCTCTTCAGACTTCCCAGAAGGGTCTCCTACCATTCCCGTTGCCCCTCCTACAAGGGCAAAAGGCTTATGTCCAGCCCTTTGAAGGTGTACTAAAAGCATTATTGTCGCCAAATTACCTATGTGAAGGGAGCTTGCGGTAGGGTCAAAACCTATATAACCTGCTGTAAGTTCTTTATTAAGTTGTTCTTCGGTGCCAGGAGTCATATCGTGCAACATCCCGCGCCACTTGAGTTCTTCTACTAAATTTTTCATGCCGCAAATTTAAAATAAAACACATTAAATTTAGTCTTCTTTTTTTTGCTTTTCTTCTATTTTTTTCTAAACTTACATTGCGATTTATATAAACTTAATCTTTGCGATTGACTTTACTTGTACTTGTAATCACAAGTATTCTTATTTCCAAACCTATAAATTCACAATACATATCATGGAAAATGAATTAGTCAGTAGCGGAGGCTTTGAGCAAGTAGCTACTATTTTTGAGTTTTTTACTTATGGCTTTGGTTTAGTTTTAGCCGCATTTGCTATTATTTTCTCTCTGATTACGGTAGATGAAAATAGAAAAAAGCAGACTACTTCACATTAAAAATTGGATTTTAACCTGTTTATCACAAATTTTCTCCTCGTATAGCTTTACTCAATCCTTGGATTTGGTAAAGCTATTTTTATGTTTGAGCATATTGCCTTTCTTAAGCAGTTAAGTGTATAAGGATTCATCAAAACAAATGTAAAAATTAGATTAAAAGACATAAGAGAGCCAAAATAGTTGTATATTTATGTGATTACATCAGCAATACAAATTACATTTGCTCTTGTACTTACTTATAAATATTTTAAGGTTTATTACAACAAGCGTATCATCAATACTTCGCAACCTAAAGAGGCACAGATAAGGTCAAAGTTAAAATAGACAAAATATGAAAAAGTTATTGATTACTTTTTTGGCATTAAGCACAATAGGCTTATTATCATTCCAATATGTAAGAAATCAGGAAACCATTATCGAGGAGATAATTGGAAAACTAAAGTCTTTTTATAAAAAGTTTCCCATAGAAAAGGTGTATTTACATACGGACAAGCCCTATTATGTAGCTGGGGAAACGCTCTGGTTCAAAGCCTATCTGCAAAACTCGCAAAGTGATACCAGCGATTTGAGCAAGGTTCTGTATGTAGAATTGATTAGTCCTCATAGAGCTGTTCATAAGCGTATGCAACTATATATCAACCAATTATCTACTTTTGGAGAAATAGATTTGATAGATACGCTTTCGGAGGGAACATATAGGCTTAGGGCTTATACGAGTCATTTGAGAAATTGGGGGGCGGAGTATTTTTTTGATAAACCAATCCAGATTTATAACCCTAAAAACAAACAAAATCACGTAACTAAGTCTGTCAATGAAAATCAGAAAGAGATAGATATTCAATTTTTTCCTGAAGGAGGAGAGTTGGTCTATGGCTTGAGGAGTACAGTGGGTTTTAAAGCCCTTAACGCCCAAGGGTTAGGAGTAGCCGTTGAAGGCGAAATCTATGATAGCGAGGGTGTAAAAGCGGCAACATTCAAAAGTAATCAATTAGGCATGGGGAGTTTCAAACTTGTGCCGTCTCTGAATCGAGTCTATCAAGCAAAAATAAAACTGCCCAATGGCAAAGAAGCGAGTTATTACTTGCCCAATATCAAACAAAACGGCTTTGTGATGAGCTTAGAAAACCTCTCTGAAAATCGCCTACGTTTGCGTGTGTATGCTAATCATAATGGATTAGAAGGCAAATCAAAGCACTTTTTTATCCTTGCCCAACAAAACGGAGAAGTGTTTTTCTCTATCAAAGACACTACCAATAAGACGGCACTGATGTCCGAACTATCCAAGTTCGCCCTGCCAATGGGTATTACTCAATTTACGCTTTTTGATGGCAATGGAATACCCCAAGCAGAGCGTTTGGTATTTGTCAATCACCAAGATTTTTTAAGAATCAGTATTGGCAAGGACAAAGAAACCTATAAGCCAAGAGAAAAAATTAATCTTAGTATTTTCATTGCAGACAATGAAGGACAGGGCGCAGAAACGGATTTTTCTATTGCAATTACAGACGCAGAAAAACTCTCCCCACCCAATCATGAAGACCATCTCTTAAGCAATCTATTGCTTAGCTCTGAGTTAAAAGGTAATATCGAGCAACCCTCCTTTTATTTCCAAAATACACCAGAAGCAGAAAAGGCTTTAGATGATTTGTTGCTTACTCAAGGCTGGCGCAGATTCAAATGGGAAGAGTTGAAAAACAATAATTTAGCCAATCTTATCTATCCCATAGAGAAAGGCATTTCTATCATCGGTATTGCCAAGGGCAGTTTTGGCGCACCCTTCAAAAATGCGAATGTCAGCGCACTCAATGCAAAAAACAATATTGCCCTTACCACAAAAACAAATGACAATGGGCAATTTGAAATTCAGGAATTGAACTTTGTTGGAAATGAGGAGTTCGCAATACAAGTAGAAAATGATAAAAAATTAAAAGCTGAAAAAATAGCCATCATCAATCGCCCATACCATGAGATAAACGAAAAAGTTTTTTTCCCTACCAATACTAACTACCCCACTTCTTTTATTGCCCAAAGTCAAAAATCACTTCAATCAATCGCTTTTAATAAAAATACGAAAGACCCTCAATTACTTGAAAGTGTAACCGTTAGCTCTACGGCTATCAAAGGTACGGATAGCGATTACCAAGGCATGAAACCATACGGCAAGGCAGATGCCACCATTAGTGGGGAAAATTTAGTGATTAATTCAAAAGGATATAGCAATGTCCTTCAGGCACTTACAGGGCAAGCCGCAGGCGTACAGGTAGGTAAAGACCCCAACGGAAACTCTGGTGTACTTATCAGAGGCGGAGTTAATTCTTTTAGAGGTACTTCTACTGCTTTGTTACTTTTTGATGGTATTCCAGTAGATTTTAACTTTTTTAATAGCGTAAGTCCAGAAGACATAGACCACATAGACATCATCAAAAGTGAAAAGGCAAGCGTATATGGTACAAGAGGTGCCAATGGAGTAGTGGCTGTGTTCCCTAAACGACAATACAAGAGTGTGGACAAAAAAATAGGGCTAATCAATGAGCGAGTGATAGGTTATCATTTGCCCAAAGAGTTTTATAGCCCTAACTATGAAACCATCAAAAAAGAAGAGCGCAATATGACAGACCTTCGTACTACGCTCTATTGGAATCCCCAAGTCATTACAGATGTCAATGGAGTAGTCAATCTTTCCTTTTTTGCCAATGATGTTCCTGCCAAATATAGGGTAATCATAGAAGGAAGGAGCTGGCGCAACAAGTTAGGGAGAAAAGAAATAATTTTAGATGTGCAAAAGTAATAATGTAACTATTTAATAAACAACTAACTACATGAAAAATCGCCTCCAAAAGTCTTTGGATAGGTTAGATGCTTATCCTTCTTTTCTTAGAAACTTTCTCATAGATTTTGCGCTTGGCAATGCGGTCAAATTTGTTGGTACTTCGGGCATACATTTCGAGAAATTAACCACTCACGAAGTAGTCGCAGTAATTAAGAATCACAAAAAGGTTAGAAATCATTTTGGGCAAGTACACGCCGTTGCGATGGTACTACTCGCCGAAACAGTTACAGGAATAGTCGTAGGCATGAATATTCCCGACCATAAAATTCCGCTCATCAAGACTCTCAAAACAGATTTTGTAAAACGCTCTCAAGGAGCGATTCGGGCTGTTGGAAGGCTGACCGACGAGCAAATCTCCATGATTCAGACGCAAGACAAGGGCGAAACTTATGTAAATGTAACTATCCAAGACGAAACGGGCGTAGAAAATATCAAATGTGAAATGCTATGGGCATGGACAGTAAAGAAAAGTTAGTCCTTTCACACAAAGCTAAATGCCAATTGCCCATTCATACCGACTTCTGGCTCGTCAAGATTGGAAATGCTAAGTCCTAATAGTCTGATACTAACCTCTTGGTCTGTAATCGCATTAATCAGGAGGGTTTCAGCAGTCTGATAGATAAAATCCTTATTATCAAATTTGTATGAGTGGGTTTTGCTACGAGTAATCTGTCGGAAATCATTAAATTTGATTTTAAGTGTTAAGGTACGACCATACGTTTTGTACTTTTCCAATCTTTCTACAAATGCGTCTGTGAGGTCGTCCAGTGCTTCGAACATTTCGCGTAAATTGTCCAAATCTCTTTCAAAAGTATTCTCTATTCCCAAAGACTTTCGTATGCGCTCAGGATTGACGACTCGCTCATCTATTCCCCTCACAATATCATAATAAAAACCTCCATACTTGCCAAAATGCTTTATTAGCTCACGTCTTTCTAATTTTTTTAGGTCTGCTCCTATAAAAATATTCATTTTCCGCATTTTCTCGGCAGTAACTCTACCTATCCCATAAAACTTATCAATAGATAGTTCTTCTAAAAATTTTTCTGCCTTATCAGGTGTAATGACCGTTAGCCCATCGGGTTTTTGAAAGTCTGAAGCTATTTTTGCCAAAAATTTATTGTAGGAAACCCCTGCCGAAGCAGTGAGGCGCGTTTTTTCCTTAATTTTTTGTTTGATTTCTTTAGCAATAAGTGTAGCCGAAGGGTTATTTACTTTATTTTCAGTAATATCCAAATAGGCTTCGTCTAATGACAATGGCTCTACCAAATCTGTATATTCTAAAAAAATCGCTCTAATTTGCTTAGAAACAGCACTATACACATCAAACCTTGGACGAGCAAAGATAAGATGCGGGCATTTGCGTAGGGCGGTCTTCGAAGCCATCGCAGAGCGAACTCCATAAGTGCGCGCCTCATAGCTTGCGGCGGCTACTACGCCTCTTGCCCCTGAGCCTCCTACCGCCAAAGGTTTGCCCCTATATTGTGGAAAATCCCTTTGCTCTACGGAGGCAAAAAAAGCATCCATATCTATATGAATAATTTTGCGAAGCATCTCTCTTATCTCAATCTTATATTAGCTTGTCCCGTCTTGCCGCCTTGTTTTATGATGACTACATATTCTCCTCCATTTTCATTAAAAAGTAGCTGATTAGCTCCTTGAGGAAAACTTTGATTTTTAGCCAAAGATTGTATGACCTTTCCGTTGTTGTCGGTCAAGTCTATACTAACTGCCTCATTCCCATTTACATAAAAGTCAAGTACATAACTACCTTCATCGACGTGTTTCATCAAATCTGTTTTTCCTGAATTTTTCTCTGGGATATACATATAAAATCCAGTTGGATAATTAGGTTTTTTAATACCTAACTTTGGCAGGGCATTTTGAATTTCACTGATTTGATTACCCAACTTCCAAAGTAAACCCGAACGATAGTTTTCTATCATTACTACGATAGGACCTTGGTCTATGGCAAGGTATTGATTAGAATACCAGCCCTTGCTCAAGTTATAGGCATCATAAAAGCCATACTCCCCAAACAAGCGATTCCCCTGCCTTCTGTAAAGGTGCATGAGAGCCTGCATAGAATAGTAAGGAGTATAAGGAAAAGATGAAAGAGCCGCAGTTGGGGAGATAGTACCATTGTCTTCGGTAGGCTGATGCGCTCCATAAAAAATATGATTATCGCTGGCAGTCAGCCCCCAGTTTTCTTCGGAATAGCCAAATTCTTTAGGGGCTTTTTCCAAACAATAGGCGCGATTAATCAAAGTATGCTTCACCACCAACTCCCAATAATTGGTATGCTCATCTTGCATTTGGCGCGGGTCAAGGCTAAGATACGTATAATGCTCAAAAAATAAGGGTCCTCCCCAATCAAACCCCAAAGGAAGTTTGTAACCTAAGAAATCTTTCCCATTCACAAAGTGCCAGCTTTCATGTTTTTTCCAAGTTTTTTCATATACTTCATAAGTGATTGGATACTTAGGAGATGCCATCGCCAAAATATAAGTAATCAAACATTCATTATAACCACCAATTGGGTGATTCATCTTCCACTCGTACTTGGGCGACCAATGCCAATGTAATAAGCCATTACGCACATACCAATTCCACTCTACTGATTCCCAAAGTTTTGTAATTTTTTCTCTTAACATTATTTCCTTTACATCTTCTCCTTTAAAAAATTCTCTTGCTACTAACAAGCCATTCATCAAGTAAGCGGTTTCGACCAAGTCCCCTCCGTCATCATACAAACTAAAAGGGACTGCTTTGCCCGTTCTACCGTCCAACCAATGCGACCAAGCCCCATGGAAACGTTCTGCATTTTCTAAAAAAGTAACCATTTTGAGCAGGCGTTCTACTGCTTGTGTGCGGGTAATCCACTGACGATAAGTGCCTACTACTATGCACATTATGCCAAAACCTGTCCCACCACTCGTTACTACATTGGGGGTAGCGGTACGCTCAGGCGCAAGCCCAGAAATAGGGTGAGCAAAATCCCAAAAATAGTGAAAAGTCTTTTCTTGGACAGTGTTCAAGTACTCACTCCCTTCTGTAAGAGATTTGTAAGGAGCGACTTGTTGAGAAAAAGCTAAACAATAACACAGTATAGAAAATATGAAGGAGAGAAAAAGTTTTTTCATGATGAATTTAATTTGGTTTTGTCAAAAATAGTAAAACCAATGCAGAAACGCAACTTTATAAAACAAGAGATTTTATTTTGTAAAAACCGCATCAACTAAATAGGCAAATAATTGGCACTTTTTCAAATTATTTAGCTAAAAATCATCACATTATGTTGGAAAGTTTAGTGAATCATCTAATTTTGCATTATAATCTACCTATTTATTCTTTACTTATTGATTAACAAGTAAATGCACTTTTATCACTATTACAAATAGGAAAATGAATCAATAATATAGATTACCTAACCTTATCAAATGTATTCACTACGTAAGTTATACTTAACTTGCTGTCTATTTTTGTATTGCATTTGTATATTTGCTCAACAAAATCAAATAGATAGCTTACAAAGAATCTTAACCAATCATCATCAAGAAGATACTAATACAGTAAACCTCTTAGTTGATTTGGCTTATGCTTATCAGTCCATCAATCCCGATTCTGTATTATCTTTAAGCAAACGAGCGTATCAACTATCCGAAAGACTCAATTATACCAAAGGTCAAGCATGGGCTATGCACCGCGCGGGAAATGCAAGTTGGATGAAAGCCAACTATCCTGCTACTATGGAGCATGCTTTAGTAGCTCTACGGTTGT
>JALOMS010000091.1:0-6186 GCA_025455345.1 Thermoflexibacter sp.
TTTATAATAATCTGAAAAACAATTAATTAAATGCACTTACTACTATCTACTAAATACTCACTACTACTTAGAATATTTTAGAATATCCACTTTTATAATAAACCATTTAAAATAAATAATTTAAGTTAGATAATATTGCATGAATAGCATCCTGAGTGATATTGATACAGGACTCTTACAACATATCCTACATTCTCCATTTTACTATATAGTCAAAAGAGACTTGCAGGGCTGTTATACTTATGTCAATCCTACTTATGCCCAGAGATTCAGTTACTTACGACAAGACTTAGTAGGAGCTAATTCATCTCTAACAGCATACGAGGAGATAGATATAAAAGAACTCAATCATGCTCTCCGCCAAGTGTTTGACTTTCCAAATAAAATAGTATCTGTACAAGTTCGTAAAAAGAAGGAAGATGGTAGTTTTTGGTGGATTAATTGGGAGTTTTCGGCAGTCAAAGATGAAACAGGAAAAGTAACAGAGATACTATCCATAGGTTTTGAAACTACTGAAAGCCAAATAGAGAAAGAAAAAAAAGAAGAATACCTCAAACAACAAACACTCAAACTTAAAGCAATTTCTAATAGCAGTGCTAATATTTATATTCTATTGGATAGAGATTACAAAGTATTGTCATTTAATCGAATAGCGTCCGAAGAGATATATGCAGCTTTCCAAAAAGAACTTCATGAAGGAGATAACTTTTTGCAATATATTATAGAAGATAAACAACAAGGTTTTAAGAAAAATTTTGCCAATGCACTTGCTGGTCAAAATATCAGTATAGAACTCCTTGTTCCTTATACAACCGGGGAAAAAAAATGGAAACAGTTTAGATACTTTCCTGTCTATGACAAAGAAAATCAAATAATTGGTGTAAGTTTTAATGTGATAGACATAGACAAAATCAAAAAGCAAGAACAACTCATCATTGCTAACGAACTCAAGCTAAAATCTATCCTCAATAGCACTAAAGATATTAACTTTTTGATAGATGCTAACTATAAAGTGCTTTTAGCCAATAAAGAAGCTCAAAAAAATGCTTGGGAATTTCATCAAAAAGAAATACAAGAAGGCGATGACTTTCGCTCTTATATCACCAATACATCTGCTATCAAAGATTTTGAGAATCATGTACAACAAGCACTAAGTGGACAGGAAATCTTCGTAGAAAGAGAAATAGGGGTTGGACAAACACCTCAAAAATGGTATCAATATAGGTATTTCCCTGTCTATGATAATGAAAATCAAATAATTGGGGTATCATTGAATGTTTCTGATATTGATACTCCCAAAAGGCAGAAAGAATTATTAAAAGAAAGGGAACTAAGGCTTAGTGCTATTCTCGATAGTTCCACAGACATCAATATACTTATGGATTTGGAGGGTAAGGTATTGTCATTCAACAAACAAGCAGACATAAATGCTTTATTATTTTTAGGAAAAAATATGACCGAAGGAATGGACTTTAAAGAATTTATTGTGCCTGAAAAAATAGAGAGCTTTACTAATCACTTCCAAAGAGCATTGAATGGAGAATTCGTAGAAGGAGAAACAGAAATTACCTATAAAAATAATACTAAACGTTGGCTTTTCATGCGATATTTTCCTGTCTATGACAATCAGAATCGCCTTGTAGCGGTTTCTTTTAATTCTACTAATATTACCGAACAAAAACTCAAGGAGAAAAAAATATTGGAAAAGAATCGACTATTAGAAGAGATAGCCCATATCCAATCTCATGAGTTGCGTCGCCCAGTTGCCAACATACTCGGACTCATCAATCTTATCAATGATGATGCCTCAAGTCCAAAAGAAGTAGAAATGTATTTACAATATCTGCTGAGAGCCGCTCAGGATTTAGATAATGTTATTCACAATATTGTAGAAAAGACCTATTATGATGGAAGAGAATAGTTTGGTTTCCTCTCACTATGCTAATTCTCAAAGTATAAGTAAAATTCCATTCTAAATATTTCTTAATCAGATTTTTAAAAAATCGCTCTTGCCACCCTTTTTTTCTAATAGTCTAATTTCCTTGATAGTAATGTCATGCGAAAAAGCCTTACACATATCATAAATCGTCAAAGCGGCAATACTTGCTCCTGTTAGTGCCTCCATCTCTACACCCGTTTTGGCGGTAATTATCGCTGTACAGTGAATAACAACTTCATTTTGGGGATTGACTTCTATATTGATATGGCAATTTTCTAAGCCTAAACTATGACAAAGAGGAATTAACTCTCCTGTTTTTTTTGCACCCATGATACCTGCAAGAATAGCTGTTTGGAAAACACTGCCCTTTTTTGTTTGTATGTCATTATTAATCAGGTGTTTAAGAATGTCGTCGCCTAATATCACGATTGCTTGCGCCTTAGCAGTTCGTTTGGTAGCTTGTTTTTCACTTACATCTACCATATTGGGATTCCCTGCACTATCCAAATGAGAAAAATTCATTGCATTGATTTTTTTAAAACTAAACCTATTTATTAGAAAGCCAAATATCACAATAATCTTATTAATTTTTATCCGTTGTATGATGATTTAGAAAATCTCATCAGAAAAATATCTTATATTTTATACTGAATGTTTTTGATTTATTCCTTTATGGTGTATTTTTGAGTGATTAAAGATTAGCAAATTCAAAAAATTAGCATATATATTATGGCAGAAGTAATTAAAATGCCCAAAATGAGTGATACAATGACCGAAGGCGTAATCGCCAATTGGTTAGTAAAAGTGGGCGACAAAGTAAAGTCAGGAGATATACTTGCAGAAGTAGAAACTGACAAAGCTACGATGGAGTTGGAAAACTATGCCGATGGTACGATACTTTATATCGGTGTGGAAAAAGGTAAAGCTGTGCCTGTAAATGGTATTATTGCAGTGATTGGGAAAGAGGGCGAAGATTATCAAAGTCTTTTAAATGGAGGAGTAATTACTGTGGATAAACCAGCCATAGAAACTCCTTCGGCTGAGCCTCCGATTGCTCCTGCAATACAACCCCCTACCACTGGTGGATTGGCTAACATCAAAGCTACAGTAATTCGTATGCCCAAAATGAGCGATACGATGACCGAAGGCGTAATCGCCAATTGGTTGGTAAAAGTAGGCGACAAAGTAAAGTCGGGAGATATACTTGCTGAAGTAGAAACTGACAAAGCTACGATGGAGTTAGAAAGCTATGAATCAGGTACTTTACTTTACATAGGTGTAGAAAAAGGCAAATCTGTGCCTGTGGACGGAATTATTGCCATCATTGGCGAGGCGGGAACAGATTATACACCGCTACTCAATGCTAATACATCTCCTTCCTCAATGACTCAGGTAGAAGCAACTCCTGTGGTAAGCACAGCAACTACCCCCACAGGCAATGTAGCAACTTCATCACCTATCTTAGAACCTGTTACTAACTCTGGCGGACGCATATTCGCATCTCCATTAGCCAAAAAAATGGCGAAAGACAAAGGCTACGATATAGCCCAAATCAAAGGAACAGGAGAAAATGGAAGAGTTACGAAAAAAGATGTAGAAATATTTAAACCTGAAGCAAAACCTACCACATCGGAGGTTACAACAAGTGTATCTAAGCCAAGTCCGCAAACGACAGTTACCACACAAGTATTTGGACAAGAAAGTTTTACAGAAACTCCTATTTCCCAAATGCGTAAGACCGTTGCTCGTAGGCTTTCAGAAAGTATGTTTACCGCTCCACATTTCTATGTTACTATGGAAATCGTCATGGACAAGGCAATGGCAGCGCGTAATAGCATGAATGAAATCTCCCCTGTCAAAATCTCATTTAATGACTTAGTCATCAAGGCAACATCTGTGGCTCTGAAAAAACACCCTGCTATCAATTCTTCTTGGCTTGGTGATAAAATACGCCAAAATCACCATATTCACATAGGAATGGCTGTGGCTGTACCAGAAGGATTGCTTGTCCCTGTAATTCGCTTTGCAGATACCAAATCTCTTTCTCAAATAGCGGCAGAAACCAAAGAATTGGCAGGAAAAGCAAAAGATAAAAAATTACAACCAGCAGATTGGGAAGGAAATACATTTACCATATCTAACTTAGGAATGTTTGGAGTAGATGAATTTACAGCCATTATCAACCCTCCAGATGCTTGTATCTTGGCAGTAGGCGGAATCAAAGAAACAGTCATAGTCAAAGATGGTCAAATGCACGTAGGAAATATTATGAAAGTAACTCTTTCCAGCGACCATAGAGTAGTAGATGGGGCTACAGCCGCCGCTTTTTTACAAACACTTAAGGGACTTCTCGAAGACCCATTAAGAATGTTGGTTTAAGAATAATTTTTATACAAATACAAAGAAATGGTTACATCAGCAAAAAAATTTGTATGTAACCATTTCATCATTTAATCATACGCTCATGTCTGATTTTCAATTATACCTTAGTGTAGGTTTCGAACACATCACAGACCCCAAAGGTTATGACCATATATTATTTATCATGGCTTTATGTGCTATTTATCAAATCAAAGATTGGAAAAGGTTACTCATTTTAGTAACCGCCTTTACTTTAGGTCATTCCATTACTTTGGCATTAGCCACACTTAGATTAGTACATTTTAGTTCGGAAATGATAGAGTTTCTGATACCTATTACAATCTTATTTACTTGCTTTCTCAATTTCTTCAGAAAAGAAAACACAAATAAGGACAATATACGTTATTTTTTCGCAGTCTTTTTTGGTCTAATCCATGGACTTGGCTTTTCTAATTATTTGACAGCACTATTAGGTCAAGAGGAAAGTATCGCTTTGCCCTTATTTGCTTTTAACTTAGGGTTAGAAATTGGGCAGTTAGCCATTGTAGCTGTTACCTTGAGCATTGCTTATGTATTGATTTCTATCCTTAAAGTCAAGAATAGAGAATGGAATCTTATTCTTTCGGGCGCAGTAGCGGGGATTGCGCTTACATTGGTAGCAGATAAATGGATTTTTTAAATTTTTTTCATGCAAATTTTAAAAAAACTTGCTTCAGATACAGCCTATTACGGGCTAAGTAGCATTGTAGGGCGAGTGCTAAACTACTTGCTTGTTCCTTTTTATACTGCTGTATTCTTGGCAAAAGATTATGGTATCATGTCCGATTTTTATGCCAAAGCCGCCATCTTTAATGTAATTTATCTTTTTGGTATGGAAACGGCTTATTTTCGCTTTGCCTCCAAAAAAGAAAATACGCCTCAAGAAATCTTCCAAATTGCCTTTAGCGCAATCTTGATAGGAGCATTGTTTTTCTCTTCCCTATTGATTATTTTTTCTCAATCCTTAGCCAACCTAATGCAATATCCTGACAGGCAAATAGACATCATTATTTTTGCTCTTTTGTTTGGCATAGACGCTATGGTAGCGATTCCTTTTGCACGCCTAAGACAAGAGAACAAAGCCAAGAAGTTTGCTTTTATTAAGATAGTTAATATACTGATAAACATTATTTTAAACATCTTCTTTCTTTACTTTTGTCATCATATTTTATTCAATACAGACCCAACGAATATTTGGGCTTGGTTTTCTTCCTTAAAGTCATGGATAGCAATTATTTACTACCCCGAATACGCTTTGAGCTATGTCTTTGGGATTAATCTTATTGCAAATATCTTACAATTATTGTTCTTAAGACCAGTATTCAAAGGGTTTAGATTCCAACTACCCAATGCCCAATTCAAAGCAATGTTCTTTTATGCTTATCCTTTGCTATTTACTGGATTAGCGGGCGCAATCAATGAAGTCATAGACAGAGATTTGCTCAAATATTGGCTTCCAGAAGGATTTTATGCGGGGAAGACAAATTTGGATGCAGTAGGGATTTATTCTGCTTGTTACAAGTTGTCCATATTCATTTCTTTGGCAGTACAAGCATTTCGTTATGCTGGAGAGCCTTTTTTCTTTGCGAAGGCAGAAGACAAAAACTCTCCGATTTTATTTGCAAAGGTAATGCATTATTTTGTTATTACTCTGACATTCATGTATTTAGCTGTTAGTGTTAATTTGGACACCTTACAATTTTTTTTGAGAAGAGAAGAATACAGAGAAGGCATAAATATTGTACCTTTTCTATTGTTGGCAAACCTATTTTTAGGAGTTTATTATAACCTAACGGTATGGTTCAAAATCACAGATAAGACTTATTTTAGCGTGATATTCAGTGGAA
>JALOMS010000091.1:6211-17580 GCA_025455345.1 Thermoflexibacter sp.
GGAATAGGCGCATTGATTACCCTTGTGGGAAATTTGATTTTGATACCTATCTGGGGGTATATGGGAAGTGCTATTGTTACTTTGATTTGTTATTTGACCATGAGCATTTTATGCTATATTTACGGACAAAAATACTTTCCTGTTCCTTATTATCTCAAGGCAGGCATTGCTTATATTGCTTTGGCTACTATACTAATAGTAATGCATTATCAAATCCAATTAGGAAATTTGATATTAAACTTTTTATCACATAACTTTTTGATATTATTGTTTTTAGCTTGCGTATATTGGTTTGAAATAAAGAATAAGCAAATATAAATTATACGAATTTTACAGATTACTTATTACTATTAATCACTAAGAAAATGGAACAATTTAGAAAAATGGTCAATCTTGTATCTAATATTGCCTTTTTGGTCATATTAGTAGGTTTTCTCTTACAAATGAATAATTACCAAGGAGTTGGTACTATTTTGATTATTGGTTGGTTGTCGTATGCCATAGTAAGTTTTTTAGATGCTATCCTGTATAAGGGAGATACAAAAATATTGTATTTTTTAATGTTAGTAGGAGTTTCCATTGCCTCAGTAGGTATTCTGTTCCATCAGATGCAGTATCCTAATAGCCAACAAATACTTTTGGTAGGAACGGCGTGTGCCTTAGGTGGTGCGGTACTAATACTACTTTTTAAGCAACGATTTGATAATATGATGTTTAGGAGTTTATTAATAGGCGCAATAGGATTGTACTTGTTAAAAGGATTCTTAGGATTTTAGCCATTGCCAATGTCTAACATCATACGTATCTTTTAGTTTATCTTTTTGCAACCTCTATGCCGTCAATACTCGTATAAAATCAAAGATAGAAAAATAGAGATTATTTTGCACTGCTACAAGCAAGGGAACATTTCTCTTTTTGGAATTCTATTTTTATTATATTAATTTTGTAAAAATTAATTGAAAAGCAACAAAATATACGTTATTCTTATGAAAAAGGCTCGTTTAATTATTAGCGGATTATTAACTTTGGCTTTGTTTTTTCATTCTTGCAAGCCTAATATTATAGAGATTCCTCCACCAGATTATATTGACATCATGACTAAAGCAGGTACTTTCAAGATGTTCAAAGCATACGATAGTGGTAGTGCAGAGGATAGACTGTTCAGGTCGCGCGATACAGACATAGTGATTAAGAAAGCCCCTTCGCCTAATGAAGTTTTGTTTGAAGAAACTTTTATACAGAATAACCAAAGGGTTACAGTTACTTATCGCGTACAACTTGTCGACCCCACAGCTAACTCTAACTTAGTGAGATTGCAAATTCCCCAACAAACAATTAATAATGTAAGTTATGAAGGTTTCATATTTCCAGGTTTGGAATCACAACGTTTGCAGGGAGTATTTGAGGCTTTTGCCGCAGAAGATAAGAAAGACCCTAAGACACCTTTGAATAACTTGGTATTTGCGATGCGAGTAAACGGAGAACGCTGGCTTTACAGCAAGAAATAGTTATCTTAGTTTAGATTTAGATAACGTTTTCCCAAAAAATATGATTTTTAAGTAATAATTACCAAATAAATACAGTTTATATAACTTAAAGAGCGTGTTTCTGCGAAAGGAACACGCTCTTTTTATATGACATTTCCTACGATTGTTCTTTTGATTTTTTACATTATTTCTAATTTAAGAAACCTTTTTTGAAAAAAATTGAATAAATAAGACAAAAAAATATCAATTTTGTTGAAAATTTAAAATCGTTTTGTATCTTTCGTAAATTTTAGCATAATACGATTGGGCATAATGAATCCTTGCTTAACGTATTACTTACTTAACCAATATAACATCATAGAATCTATTTTTTGGTTCTAAAATATTTGCTCTCAATTGAAGGTGTCAATACTAACATATTTTTAGTAAAGCTAAAGATATAATAAAAATCAATCGGTTTTAGACCAAAACTTGTCAGACAACTTCGAAGGTGTCGGACAAATAAGTAAAACCATTTATTGATTGAGTATAATACCTGTACTTGTGCCTTGTACTTTGCGAATACCTGTGAAGGTAAACGAAAATAACGCTAATCATTGTTCCTAATAAATAATTTCTTTATCATAATTGTACGAAAGATGATGTACGAGCAGAATTGCAAACCTTACCAAGAAGAAGGATTATACCATCCAAGCTTCGAGCATGATGCCTGCGGTATTGGCTTTGTTGCTAATATCAAAGGACGCAAATCACACCAAATCATCGAAGACGCTATCAAAATGCTTACGCGAATGGAACATCGCGGAGCTTGCGGTTGCGAACCTAATACAGGAGATGGCGCAGGGGTGTTGATACAAGTGCCTCACGAATTTTTCTTAGACGAATGTACTAAATTAGGTTTAGACTTGCCGCCTTATGGAGAATATGGTGTAGGCATGGTCTTTTTCCCCAAAGATGAAAAACTTAGAGAGGAATGTCGCGCTATCCTGAACCGAAATATCAAAAAACTTAAATTAGAACTGATAGGTTATCGCACTGTACCTACGGACAATGCCTTGATAGGTGATACAGCAAAAAATGCAGAACCCCAAGTAGAGCAAGTCTTCATCAAAAGACCCTCGTCTATTACAGATTTGAATGCTTTTGAGCGCAGATTATTCGTACTTCGCAATTATGCAACACGTATTGTCAATGAAACAGTTACAGGATTACACGGAGCTTTTTACTTTGCTTCGCTTTCCTATAAAACCATCGTATATAAAGGACAACTGACGACTGGACAAGTTCGCCCCTATTTTCCTGACTTACATGACGAGCATGTGGTGTCTGCCTTGGCAGTCATTCATTCGCGTTTTTCTACCAATACTTTCCCTTCGTGGAAATTGGCACAGCCATTTCGCTATATTGCTCATAATGGCGAAATTAATACGGTAAAAGGCAATGTTTCTTGGTTTACTGCCGCAGAGGAAGATTTCTTTTCAGAATATTTTTCTAAGGAAGAAATAGAAATGTTATGTCCGATATGTAACCCAAGCCAATCTGATTCGGCTAATTTGGACAATGTGATAGAAATGTTGGTATTGAGTGGTCGTTCTTTGCCTCATGTAATGATGATGTTGATTCCAGAAGCATGGGACGGCAATGAACAGATGGATTCTACTCGCAGGGCATTCTATGAATTTCATGCTTCTTTGATGGAGCCTTGGGACGGTCCTGCATCTATTACTTTTACCGATGGGAATATTGTAGGGGCTACTTTGGATAGAAATGGATTACGTCCATCTCGCTATTGTGTAACTAATGATGATGTGGTGATTATGGCTTCCGAATCGGGAGCATTAGAAGTTGACCAATCCAAAGTTATCAAAAAAGGTCGCCTACAACCCGGTCGTATGTTTATTGTAGATATGGAGCAAGGCAGAATCATTGCCGATGAGGAAGTAAAAGAAAAAATTTGCACGCAACAGCCTTATAATGAATGGCTCAAACAATACAAAATACGAATAAAAGATGTTCCAAGTCCTGCTGGGAAGTTTCGCCCTTTAGATGAAAAATCTCTTTTGAGGAGGCAGATTTCCGCAGGCTATACCTCTGAAGATTTGAAATTTGTGATTTCGCAAATGGCAATGACAGGCATGGAAGCCTTGGGTTCTATGGGCTTAGATACGCCTTTGGCGGTACTCTCTGAGCAAAGTCAGCACTTATCTAATTACTTCAAACAACTCTTCGCTCAGGTAACCAATCCACCCATAGACCCGATTAGAGAGCGAATGATTATGTCCTTGATTTCTTTTGTAGGGCAAAACAAAAACTTGCTTCAAGAATCCCCCAAACATTGTCATACACTTGAGTTACAACAACCTGTATTGAGCAATGAGGATTTAGAAAAAATCAGATACATAGACCACAAGGGCTTTCAATCCAAGACAATTTATATGTACTTTAAGGCAGATGGAAAAGCAGGTTCTTTGGAAAGAGGCTTAGACCGAATCTGTCAATATGCAGAACACGCAGTAGAAGATGGTTTTTCGATTATCATTTTATCTGACCGTAGTTTTGATAGTAGCCATGCCCAAATACCTTCACTTTTAGCTACTGCGGCTGTACACCATCATCTCTTACGCAAAGGCATGAGAGGGAGCGTAGGGATAGTGGTAGAAAGTTGTGATGTATGGGAAACACATCATTTTGCTACCTTGATTGGTTATGGGGCTTCTGGAGTCAATCCTTATTTGGCGTTTGAAACTATCTCGGACATGAAGCGCAAGGGCATGATAGATACAGAGTTAAGTGAGGAAAAGTTACACTATCATTATACAAAGGCAGTTGGCAAAGAATTATTGAAAATTTTTGCTAAAATGGGAATTTCTACCTTGCAGTCTTATCAAGGAGCGCAAATTTTTGAGGCTCTTGGTATCCATAAAGAAGTGATTGACAAATATTTTACAAGGACAGTCTCTCGTATTGGCGGTCTAAAATTAGATGATATAGCCAGAGAAGTGTTGATTAGACATCACTTGGCATTTCCTACCGAAGCTATCCCCAATCAGCGTTTGGAAGTGGGTGGAGTTTACCAATGGAAGCAAAGAGGAGAAGCCCATATCTTTAACCCGCAGACGATTCACCTTTTACAAGAATCTACAAAGAAAAATGATTATCAATTATTTAAAAAGTATTCTCGAATTATAGATGACCAAACCCAAAAGGCATTGACCTTAAGGGGAATGTTAAAATTCAAGAAAAGAAATGCAGTTCCTATTGATGAAGTAGAGCCGATTGAAAATATTTTCAAGCGATTCGCAACAGGAGCTATGTCTTTCGGTTCTATTTCGTGGGAAGCTCATACGACCTTGGCAATTGCAATGAATAGAATCGGAGGCAAGAGTAATAGCGGAGAAGGAGGAGAAGACGAAAGGCGATTCAAAAAATCACACAATGGAGATTGGATGAACTCTGCCATCAAACAGGTTGCTTCTGGGCGTTTTGGAGTAACAAGCCATTATTTGAGTAATGCACAAGAATTGCAAATCAAAATGGCACAAGGCGCAAAACCTGGGGAAGGCGGGCAACTACCCGGACACAAAGTAGATGAATGGATAGGTCGTACTCGACATTCTACTCCAGGGGTAGGCTTGATTTCGCCCCCACCGCATCACGATATATACTCCATAGAGGATTTGGCACAGCTTATTTTCGACCTTAAAAATTCTAATAGAGAAGCAAGAATTAGCGTAAAATTAGTTTCTGAAGCAGGAGTAGGCACTGTAGCCGCAGGGGTGTGCAAGGCGCACGCAGATGTGGTGCTGATAGCAGGACATGATGGCGGAACGGGCGCATCTCCTTTGAGTTCTATTCGCCATGCAGGTTTACCTTGGGAGTTGGGCTTGGCAGAAACACATCAGACCTTAGTAAAGAACAAATTACGCAGTCGTATTGTAGTGCAAGTAGATGGACAAATACGCACAGGTAGAGATTTGGCGATAGCCGCTTTGTTAGGAGCAGAGGAGTGGGGAGTAGCTACGGCAGCTTTAGTAACCGCAGGCTGTATCATGATGCGTAAATGTCATTTGAATACCTGTCCAGTAGGCGTAGCCACACAAAATGAAGAACTACGCGCCTTATTCACAGGAAAACCAGAGTATGTAGTTAATTTGTTTACCTTCTTGGCATTAGAACTACGCGAAATCATGGCAGAATTGGGCTTCCGCACCGTAGAGGAAATGGTAGGGCAAAGCGATTGCTTAGAAGTAAGAGAGGATATAAAACATTGGAAATATCAAAATATAGACTTTGGTGCAGTACTTTACAAAGCTCCTGTAACCTTAGATGTTGGATTGTACCATCAAGAAGAACAGAATCATGGCATTGATGACGTATTGGATTGGGAGTTGATAGAAAAAGCTCAATTAGCTTTGCAAGTAAAAGAAAAAGTTAAGGCAGAGTTTCGTATTCGCAATATTAATCGTGCGGTAGGGACAATGCTTTCCAATGAAATTTCTAAAAAATATGCTGGAGAGGGACTGCCCCAAGATACCTTGCATTTTAAATTTAGAGGAACGGCAGGTCAAAGTTTTGGTGCTTTTGCCGCCAAAGGCTTAACCTTAGAGTTGGAAGGAGATAGCAATGATTACTTTGGCAAGGGGCTTTCGGGCGCACGCATGATTCTCTATCCCGACCGAACCGCAAAGTTTGAACCTTCAGAAAATAGTATAGTTGGCAATGTGGCTTTCTATGGAGCTACTGCGGGCGAGGCGTATATCAGAGGCATGGCAGGAGAGAGATTTGCCGTTCGTAACTCTGGTGTAAAAACCGTAGTAGAAGGCATAGGAGACCACGGATGCGAGTACATGACTGGTGGATTAGTAGTCGTACTTGGCAAAGTGGGACGTAATTTTGCCGCAGGTATGAGCGGTGGTGTTGCTTATATTTGGAATAAAGAAGGAGATTTCGAGGAGAAACTCAATAAAGAAATGGTTTCTTTAGAAACATTGAGTGAAGAAGACGAGGGAATCATTAGGTTATTTGTCAAAAATCACGCCCAATATACTGATTCACAGCTTGCTAAGCAAATCTTAGAAAATTGGGACAAGGTGATTACGCAATTTGTCAAGGTCATGCCCAATGACTTCAAAAAGGCTTTGGAAAGAAAAAACATTTCTCTATCTGACCAAATCCATAACAAGGAAATTGTTTATGGCATTTTTCAAGAAGCAGAAACCGTATAAGGAAGCTATATCAAAGCTCAATTGTTAAAGGTTTTTTTAATAATCTGATTTCTAATCAACTCATAGGATTAGTATAAACAAAATTATCAAAAAATAATACGTGCAATCCTATCAAAATATATACAATCATGGGAAAGCCAACAGGATTTATGGAGTACGAGAGAGAAACTCCAACCAAGCGAAAAATAGATGAAAGAGTGCTTGATTATCAAGAAATAGAGGAAACTCTCCCCATTAGCACAGCCAAAAAACAAGCGGCTCGTTGCATGAGTTGTGGTGTACCGTTCTGTCATAGCGGATGCCCTTTAGGAAATATTATTCCTGAGTTTAATGATGCCGTTTATGAGCAGAATTGGGAATATGCTTACGAATTGCTTATTTCTACCAATAACTTCCCCGAATTTACAGGAAGGATTTGCCCAGCACCTTGCGAAAGTTCTTGTGTATTGGGTATCAACAAACCGCCCGTAACGATAGAAGCCATAGAAAGGTTTATCATAGAAACTGCCTTTGAAAAAGGTTATGTAAAGCCAAATCCTCCTCTCTACCGCACAGGTAAAAAAGTAGCTATCATTGGCTCTGGTCCTGCGGGGCTTGCCGCCGCCGCCCAACTCAATAAAGCGGGGCATTGGGTAACTGTTTTTGAACGTTCTGATGCCATTGGTGGATTGCTAAGGTACGGTATTCCTGATTTCAAATTAGACAAATTAACCATAGACCGTCGTTTGCAGGTCATGCAAGAAGAGGGCATCACTTTCAAAACGAATGCAAATGTAGGGGTCAATATAAAAACTAAGACCCTATTAGAAGACTTTGATGCGATACTGTTGTGTGGAGGCTCTACCGTACCAAGAGATTTGCCTATCAAGGGACGCGAACTCAAAGGTGTGTATTTTGCAATGGAGTTTCTTAGCCAACAAAACAAAAGAGTCGCTCAACTTCCTATCCAAGTCGACCATACTGGCAAAAAGTATCAAAATGGCGAAATCTGGGCTACGGATAAGCATGTAGTAGTGATAGGCGGCGGTGATACTGGCTCTGATTGTGTAGGAACATCTAATAGACATCAGGCTCAGTCAGTTACCCAAATAGAACTTATGCCTATGCCACCCAAGCAACGCGCAGAAAGTACCCCATGGCCGCAGTGGCCTATGATGCTCCGAACTTCTACTTCGCACGAAGAGGGCTGTGAACGTCGTTGGGCTATTCAGACCAAAGAATTTGTAGGTGATGAACAAGGAAATCTAAAAGGTCTAAAATTAGTAGAGATAGAGTGGAAATTGGAAAATGGGCGAATGACTTTTATAGAAATTCCTAATACAGAAAGAGAAATTCCTTGCGATTTGGCTCTTTTGGCGATGGGTTTCATCAGCCCTCAGCAAGAGGGAATATTAAACGACTTGGAAATTGAGATTGATGAAAAAGGCAATGTGAAAGCTCAAAATTACCAGACAAACAATCCTAAAGTTTTTGCCGCAGGAGATATGCGTAGAGGTCAATCACTGGTAGTGTGGGCAATTTCTGAGGGGAGAGAAGCCGCCAGAGAAGTGGATTTATTTCTTATGGGACATACGGAGTTAGAGGCAAAAGCAGTTTCTATGCTCAATACACAAAAATTAGCTTATGCGTAAATAATTCTCTTATTTCCAACGCTTTACAAATAAAATTGGAGGCTAAAGTAAAAAATATTTACCTGATTCGATATCTCGATATTAGGTAAATATTTTTGTTTTTTAGTAAATTGCAGTTGTATAATAAGCCTATCGATATGAATCAAATTGATGTTCAATACTTTAATACAGAATTTGGCGAATTAATCTTAGGTGGATACCAAGATATGCTTTGCTTGTGTGATTGGCGTTATAGAGCGATGAGAAATACCATAGATACGCGTCTGACTACGGGCTTGGATAGTTGTTTGGTAGAAAAAAATAGTGCTATCTTAGTACAAACACGTCATCAATTAGAGGAATATTTTGCTGATGAAAGGCATCATTTTGATATTCCATTGCTCTTTGTAGGAACGGACTTCCAAAAAAGAGTATGGCAAGAACTAATCAATATCAGTTATGGAACTACCACTACTTACCTGCAACTTTCAGAAAAATTGGGTAATAAGGCGGCTATTCGTGCAGTAGCCAATGCAAATGGTGCAAATGCAATCTCTATTATTGTACCCTGTCATCGCGTAATTGGTAGCGATGGCGCATTAGTTGGCTATGCGGGAGGTTTAGACACAAAAATGAAATTGTTGAGTTTGGAAAACAAACAATTTGGCACGGTACAATCAAAGCAAATCACTATGAATTTCTAAAACCCCAATCATAAATACCAAACTTTTCGGATAGCCTTATGCTAAAATTTGATTTCACCAGTAAAATATAAATAGGCAAAAATCGCCGCTACAACAGCTAAGATGGCTAAGGTAATCTTAACCCAACTGTATGGTCTTTCTCCTTGTACCTCTCCTGTTCTACCATTTACTAAAAACCTGTAAATCTTATCATTATATTTATAAGAACTAATCCAGATAGGCAAAAGAATATGTTTGAAAGTGATATTGTCATATTCGGTGGATAGGGAATGAATGCGTTGTTGGTCTCCACCTATTTTTCTGCGAATCGCTTCTCTGATAGCACTATCCATTACGCCTTTGGCATACTCGAATCCCTGCTCTAACTCGACCTGATAAGCCTCTGTTTGGAATCCACTTAAGAACTTTTCATCATAAGGGGTGAGTTTTTCTAAGTCCCAAGGCTCTAATGATTGGACATAATCTCTTGGCAAAGAGTTACTTGCTACTATCAATACATCATCAAAATCTTTCCCCAAATTCCCAGAGACATAATACCACCTTGTTTTGATGATGGTGCGGCTTTGTCTATTGCCATTACTATCCGTATAATACTCTGTTTCTGTATAGTTATCGCCTCTTTCGCCTGTATAAGCACTGTACGTATTGGCATCATACGTCCAATATGGTATATACATGCCTTTGAGGGCTTCCGTTTGGCGTGCTATGCGAGTCAAATTATTGGGAGCGAACCACAAAGAACTTAACCATTTTTTAAAAAGCTCTACGGACTTCTTGTGGTCTATATAAAACGGAAGTAGGGCTTTGGGTTTGATGAGAGAGGAGATACTTTGTTTGTCCAACACAAGGCTTGTACCGCAAAATGCACATTCATCGGAAGTTACATTGGGTTTGAGGGTAGAAACAGCTCCACAGCCTGGGCATTTGACAGTAGCCACCTCAATTTTTACCCCTTTATTTTTATTGTATTTTAAGAAAGAAAGGTAGTCTATTTCTTGAATAGCTTCAGAAATAACCTCTTCTGTTTTTTGTTCAATCTTATTTTGTGTACCACAATACGGACAAGCAATGGCATCTGTTCCGGGTGCAAACTTCAAAATAGCACCACAATCAGTACAAGAAAGTTGTTGATTTA
Organism: Thermoflexibacter sp.; assembly: GCA_025455345.1. Classification (GTDB taxonomy): domain Bacteria; phylum Bacteroidota; class Bacteroidia; order Cytophagales; family Thermoflexibacteraceae; genus Thermoflexibacter. Next base: position 16,373 of record JALOMS010000091.1, read on the forward strand.
CGCGATGTTTGGGTTCACTAAACTCCTCCATAAATACTTTATTAGTTTAATTTAAAATTAGCATTATTCTATTACAATAGAAAAATAATAGCAGTTTTTTTCTTTGATATAAGTAATTTGCCCATTCTCTATCATGGCATGCGTAATGAGAAAAGTAGATGCCAAAAATTAGAAAATTTGCTTTACAGTAGCATATAAGCCTCACGATGTGTAAGTATCTGATAATAATTAGAACACGCTAAGGTGTATTTTGCAATAAAAATACACAATCACTTAAAGTAATTATTTTACAAAAAATGAGCAATCCTTTGCTATTTTTTCTATTTTTGATAAATAAAGCAAAAAAAAATTATGGAAGGAAAAACTACTGCATTGGTGCTAATAGATATGCAAAACGATTTTCTATACCGCAAGGGAGCGTACCCAAGTGCTGGCTTATTAATTCCTGAAAGTCATGCTCTTATAGGTCGTCTCCAACAACTTAGCGAAAAAATAAGAGAGAAAGATGGATACATAGTAGCCACACTGTTTACTTTGCTACCTGCTAAAAACGGAGAGCCTATTATTCCTGAAGCAATTAAGAAAGCAAGACCTTTCTTAAAAAAAGGAGATTTCTGTCCCGGAGAGTTTGGGTATGAATTGGTAGAGGAGTTGCGCCCCGCAGATATACAAGTACAAAAAATAGTGCCTTCCGCTTTCCATCAAACCTTTTTGGATTACGCACTTAAGTCTGTGGGCATTAAAACCTTACTTATCGGAGGAATCGTTACGAACAGTGGCGTAGTCGCTACGCTTAGGGACGCACAGGCGCATGGTTATGATACACACCTGCTCTCTAACGGCTGTACTGCCTTCAGTGAGCAGGCGCATGCAGATACTTTGCTTTCTCTCTCTCACGTTACTTCTATTATGACTTGCGAAGAGGCAATGTGGAACTTGGCATAAATTCGCCTTTATTTGTCTATTTTCTTTAGCTGTAAGTTCTGTACAGGGTCTATGATAAGTGGCATAGTTTCTATTTTTAGGTTATTTTTATCTAAGCCAAACCAATCTTCTTCGGAGATAGTATAACTTTTGATAAAAAAGTAGGCTTCCATAATAAACTCTTCAAAGGTATTTAGCTCATTCTCAAAAGAAAGGAACTTACGCATGACAATAAATTCTATATCCCCTACGGCGTGTTTGTTTGCTAAAGTTTCATAACGATT
>JALOMS010000664.1 GCA_025455345.1 Thermoflexibacter sp.
CCCAATGAAAAAAAATGGTATTTTTATAATCCAGTGGTCAAGGAATCAGGAGAGTTGAATTTTTACAGAGTATGGGGGAATCGTCCCTTAGAAGACAATTGGAGAAGGTCGCAGAAAAGCTCAATTCCTGTGGCAAACAATCAAGTAGAGAATAGTACAGCACAAGACAATAATGCCAATAATGGTTCTGATAATCAGGCAGTTGCAACTACTGAAAAAATCAACGGCATAGAGATTAAAAGTAAAAAAGATAGATTAGCACAAATCCCCAATACCCCAGAAGCACTCGATAAGACTAAGGAAAACCTACAAAAAGGGCTATTTGAGTTGGGTAAAATGTATTATTTGCTCAAGGAAAATGTAAAAGCACAAGAAACACTTATGCGGATTGTGAAAGAATTTCCACAAAGCACACTTGCACCCGAAGCCATTTTTACACTATCTAAAATTTGTAAAGACATCAAGGATTGTGATGCAAGCCAATACGAAAAAATGCTTAGAGAGAGCTATCCAAACTCTTCTTTTGCCAAATCCTTAGACAACAAAGATTTTTTTAAAGAAGTCAAAGTACAAGACTCTACCGTAAATCGCCTATACGAAGAAGCATATATATTGTATCAAACCGAACAATATTCCCAAAGTCTTAGCAAACTTGAAAATATTGATTCACAGTACCCCAATAGCCATCTTGCAGATAAAATCAAATTGCTAAAAATTATGCTCAAGGTCAAAACAACTACTGATTTGGGCGAAATAGAAACGAGTCTCCAAACATTTATCGAGGAAAACAAGGGAAATGAGTTAGAGCCTTTGGCACAGTCCTTATTGGAAAATATCAAGAAGAAGCGAAAAGGTAGCGAATAAGCAACTATAAAAAAACGGTTAAATTTGACCAATAAAAGTATAGATTATTGAATATTTACAAATTTAACCGTTTGGTATTGTTCTACATAACACCATCTTTATGAAGATGTTTTTTCAGAAAATTTTATTTTTACTCTCTTTTTGAGCATGGTGATTTTCAAATTTTTAATGTCTAAGCGTGCATAATGTTCTTGCTTATTTTCTCCTTCCATCTCTCCTCGTTCAAAATAAAAATATTTGCCATCAGAAGAAATAAAAGGACAAAAACTACTTTTCTCGACTTTGAGAGATTTGCCCAAGCAAATAGGCTTTTCCCATTGATTGTTTTTATAAAAGCTGATGTAAAGGTCTGCCTGTAAGGAGTCTTTGTCTGCATGACTAAAAAAAATCAAAAAATCCTCATTTGGAGAAATAAAAGGGCTTGTATTTATCACATTGAAATTAATGATATTGCCTAAATTTTCAGGTTTTTGATAGAATCCTTTTTTTATTTTAGACTTATAAATATCTACTTTTCCGTAGCTCCCCTCGCGCGCAGACGCAAAATAAATTACACCACTGTTCGCGATAGAAGGGTGAAAATCATCAGCCTCTGAGTTAAGCAGTCCCCCTAAGTGATGTGGACTTGCCCATTGATTATCACGTGTTTTAGAGGATAACCATATATCAAAGTCGCTTTTGCGCTCATTGGGCATCACAGGACAATTAGAACTAAATAATACAGCCCTTCCACCTGAGGAGAAAGCTGGGGTGATGTATTGGGCTTCTGTGTCTGTATCCACAAATGGGGCAATGGTAGGTTTAACCCATTTTCCTGCTTTTCTTTGTGTATGAAAGATAGTAGGATAGCTATCTTTGGTCTTTTTCCCAATGAATAGTAGATTAAGACTATCAGGCGAAATAACCGCCCCCCACGTCTGTTCGATAGAAAAGGACTTAGCATCCTCAATTCTTACCTGAGCCAATGTAGGCAAACCATAAATAAAGCAAACCAATAGTGCAAGCGCGCACCCTTTAAGAAGTGAATTCATAAAATAAAAGTTAAGTTTTCAGTAATTATTTGACGATATACACCTTAAAAAATAGACTCGCTCTTGTGTTTTGGATAGGGTACGAGAGGACAGGGTTGTTTCATTTTTCAGCTAAGGTGATGTTTATTTATTTACAATATTAAAAAAAAAAATTCAACTTTATTGTATAAGAAGCATAAAATTATGATAAAACAAATGTATCAGATATTCATATTGAGAATTTGTTTAACTTTGAGTTTTCAAAGAGAAGATATTGTAATAAAATACTCAATATCCAACTCTTACAAACTTAACCAATAACAACATTATCGATGAATAACATTATTGATTCGCTCCAAGCGGGACAGATTTTTTATAACCTTTCTCCTGCCGAGTTAGTAGAACACGCCCTTAAAAATGGAGAGGGAACATTGACTGATACGGGTGCCTTGGCGTGTGATACAGGTAAATTTACAGGTCGCGCACCCAAAGATAGGTACATTGTACAAGACGAGATGACCCAAGACAAGGTTTGGTGGGGAAATGTAAATGTCCCTTTTTCTTCTGAAAAATTTGAGCATTTATTCGCTAAAATGCTGGTATATGCGAAAGGGAAAAATTTTTATGTGAGAGAGGCTACTGCTGGAGCAGACAAGGCTTATAGCTTGAATATCAGAATAATAGGAACACAAGCATACCATAATCTCTTTGCTTATAATATGTTCCTCAGACCTACCAAAGACGAGTTGGCAGATTTCCCTATTGGTTTTACTGTCCTTTCTATGCCTGACTTCCATGCCAATCCTCAAGAAGATGGCACAAAGAATCCAAACTTTGTGATTATCAATTTTTCTAAAAAATTGGTTCTTATTGGCGGAACGAGCTACACAGGTGAAACCAAAAAAAGTATTTTTAGCATATTAAACTTTTTACTACCTACCGTACACCAAGTTTTCCCTATGCACTGTAGTGCCAATATAGGCGAACAGGGAGATACTGCCATCTTTTTTGGCTTGTCGGGTACTGGTAAAACTACTCTTTCTGCTGACCCTCAACGTTATCTGATTGGAGATGATGAACATGGGTGGACAGAAAAGGGTATTTTCAACTTCGAAGGCGGTTGCTATGCTAAGGCTATTAACCTCAGCAAAGAAAATGAGCCAGATATTTATCAGGCTATCAAATTT
>JALOMS010000665.1 GCA_025455345.1 Thermoflexibacter sp.
TATGATTTTAGAGCCTTCTACTGGCTAAGTGCCTCTTTAGTATATTTTAATGCTATTGCTTTTGCGTTATTAGGAATTTCTGCCCTGCTATCTCCTTCCCAATCAATGTTTTCGTATCTAATCATTTTTTGTGGCTTGTCGGTCGGGGGAAGCTCTGCGGAAAATTTTTCATTTGTTCTAACCTTGTTATTTGGTTTACTGATAATAATAAAATTTTTGAATTTTAAGTATTTGAAAAACAAAGAAATAGAAAATTTTTTATATCTAAATTCATCTAAACTAATTTTTGCATTTATTATTTGTCTAATTGCCTTCTTGGTCATGGTGCTTGCTGAAGGGAATCAAGTGAGGAAAAACGCATTTCCTGATATGAGTATTTTGTACGCGCTTTTCCGCTCTACTAAATATGTGTATTATACCATATTAGCCCTCGTAGCGCAGAAAAGTATTTTTTTATTAGTGCTTTGTATATCAGTTATTTATATTGGTTCTTTGTGTAGGATAGCACAAGGAGAGAAATACTACCAGCCAGACGAGGGAATGGTAGTCAAGGTATTAGTTTATGCTTCAGTATTATTTGTTATCTTCTTGATTATTTGTGTATTTCCTAACGTATATGCTTTAGGGGGGATTGGAGAATACCGTTCACTTACCCCAATCGCCTTTTATGTAGTGATTTTCTTTTCATCTATCTCATTTTTAATAGGTTACAAAACTTTATTTCCTACCAAAATCGCAAGAATACTGACTATTTTTGGAGCAGTTACCTTTCTTATTATGTCTAATGATTTGAGAATCAATCTTTATTATACAAAACAATATGTGAAAAGCGAAGATGAGAGAATGGCGCATCTCTTACGTTTGAAAAAAGAAGGATTCCAAGGAACTGTTACACTTAAGCCATTATTTTATACTCCGTATAATTTATTTATAATGAATGAGATAGATGGTAGTCGTAAGTTCATAAGTCGTTTTATTTGCGAATCTATGCAGGCAGAGTTTAGCCTTGAGTTAGAGCTAAAAAAAGAATAGCGAATATTCTAAGAACATTCGCTATCAATACATTATCTCTTTGTTATACGTCAAATTTAATGCCCTGAGCCAAAGGTAAGGCTGTTCCATAATTGATAGTATTGGTCTGGCGGCGCATATATACCTTCCATGCGTCAGAGCCAGATTCTCTACCACCACCTGTTTCTTTTTCACCACCAAAAGCTCCCCCAATCTCTGCGCCCGATGTCCCAATATTCACATTGGCTATACCGCAGTCAGACCCCCAATGGGCAAGGAACTTTTCTGTTTCGAGCATATTGGTAGAAAAAATAGATGAGGATAGTCCTTGATGTACGCCATTTTGTAAATCAATAGCATTTTGCACATCTCCACTATATTGAATCAAATACAGGATAGGCGCAAAGGTTTCTTGTTGTACCATTTCATAGTGATTCTGAGCCTCTACAATCGCTGGAGTTACATAAGTGCCTGTTTCATAACCTTCTCCATTCAGTACCTGTCCTCCGATGAGTAATTTGCCTCCTTCTGTTTGGACTTTGGTGAGCGCATGAACAAAGCCATTTACGGCATCTTTATCAATCAGAGGACCTACCAAAACCCCTTCTTTCAAAGGATTTCCAATAGGCAATTTTTGATAAATTTGTATTAATCTTTCTTTGATAGTTTCATATACACTTTCATGTATAATCAGGCGGCGAGTAGTAGTGCATCGCTGTCCGCAAGTCCCAACTGCTCCAAAAACAGTGGCTCTAATCGCCATTTCTACATCTGCATTTTCAGTAATAATGATTGCATTGTTCCCCCCAAGTTCGAGCAGTGCCTTTCCTAATCTCGCTCCTACTGCCTGTCCTACTAATTTGCCCATTCTGGTAGAACCTGTGGCAGAAACCAAAGGAATACGCTTATCATTTGCGATATGTTTGCCTATTTGTGCATCTCCAATGATGATATTAAAAATGCCATCGGGTAAGTTATTTTCTCTCAATACTTCAGCCACAATGTGTTGGCAGGCAACAGCACAAAGCGGCGTTTTTTCTGAAGGTTTCCAAACCGTAACATCACCACACACTGCCGCTAACATCGCATTCCAAGACCAAACAGCTACAGGAAAATTAAATGCAGAAATTACTCCTACGATTCCAAGTGGGTGATACTGCTCGTACATGCGATGTTCTGCCCTTTCTGAGTGCATAGTCAGTCCGTACAATTGCCGAGATAGCCCGACCGCAAAGTCGCATATATCTATCATTTCTTGTACTTCACCTAATCCTTCCTGATAGATTTTACCCATCTCATAACTTACCAATTTGCCCAATGGGGCTTTGTATTTCCTTAATTTATCACCAATCTGACGCACGATTTCGCCGCGCTTGGGCGCAGGCATTTTGCGCCAAACTTTGAACGCTTCCTCTGCTGTGCTAATAACTTGTTCATAATCATTGTTATCTGCTATACATACAGAAGCAATAAGTTTTCCATCTGTGGGGGAAAAAATATCTTTGGTTGTTTGGGAAGTCAAGCTACCCCAAGTAAGACCAGTGCTATAAGAAGGATTTAACTCTTTGATTTTCAATATGTCAAGAATCTCCTTAATTTCATTCGTTGTGGTTATGGTTTGTGTATTCATGTTTTTCAAAAAAATTTTAGCAAAGATAGTAAAACAAATCCTTTAAGCAGTCATAAATGATTAAGTAAGTAAGTAATTGTGTATTTTTATTGTAAAATACGCTTTAGCGTGTTTAGTTCATTATCAAATACTTATACACCCTGAAGGGCATATCATAGTGTCGATTTAATTTGCTCACTTACTTAAGTAAGTGAGCAAATTAAATCGTTCTTTTGCCCCTATCTAAATCTTTCAATTGCATTGCGCCCCCAGAGGGGAAAGACTTGCTGTAAATGTGTATTTTAGCTCCCTTCTCCTTTGGGGGCGCAGTGCAACTGGCGCAGTGCAACTGAAGGGCTGGGGTTGGGGCGACCGTCGCTACGGCGGTTATTTTTGCACAATTACTTAAGTAATTCAACAAAAATAAACGTTTTTTTAGT
>JALOMS010000666.1 GCA_025455345.1 Thermoflexibacter sp.
CTGGCGAAGGCAATCCACGCAACAGCCAGAATAATGGTAACGGTATCTATAAAAGCATGGACGGTGGCAAAACTTGGGAACACTTGGGCTTGGAAAAAACAAGCAATATTCACCGCGTACTCATCAATCCACAAAATCCTGATGTTGTGTATGTTGGCGTACAAGGAGCGGCATGGGGCGACCACCCAGAGCGCGGCGTTTTCAAAACCACTGACGGTGGCAAAACGTGGCGAAAAGTATTGTACGTAAACGAAAGAACAGGCATTAGCGAATTGGTGCTTGACCCTCAAAATCCTAACAAATTGATTGCTGGTATGTGGGAGTTTCACCGCGATGCATGGTTTTTCAAGTCTGGCGGCAAGGGTTCTGGAATGTATGTAACTTTTGACGGTGGCGAAACTTGGAAACAGCGCACGACCGAAGACGGACTGCCAGAAGGTGAACTTGGCAAAATGGGCTTTGCCATTGCCGCAAGCAAGCCAAATATTGTGTATGCTTTGATAGAAGCAAAGAAAAACGCCCTTTACAAGTCAGAAGATGGGGGATTTAAGTGGACAAAAATCAATGATAGCAGAAATATTGCAGACAGACCATTTTACTATTTTGAGATTTATGTCGACCCAAAAAATGAGAATCGCCTTATCAAGGTAGAAACCGTAGTACGCGTGAGCGAAGACGGTGGAAAATCCTTCAAAGATTTGATTCCTTATGAGAAAATTCACCCCGACCACCACGCCTTTTGGATTCACCCTGAAAATACGAACTTGATGATAGATGGCAATGACGGAGGTGCGGCTATCAGCAGAGATGGTGGAAAATCTTGGATTTTCATTGACAATCTGCCACTTGGACAGTATTACCACATCAACGTGGACAATGAAATCCCTTACAATGTTTACGGTGGCTTGCAAGACAATGGCTCTTGGAGAACGCCAAGCCAAATTTGGAGAGAGCAAGGCATTAGAAATATTTATACTGAAATGTTGAGTTTTGGCGATGGCTTTGACGTAGTGCCAGACCCAGAGGATAGTCGTTATGGTTTTTCCATGTCGCAAGGTGGTAACTTGGTGCGCTACGACTTGGTTTCTGGTGAAAGTAAGTTCGTAAAACCTGCTCACCCTGACAAAAGTGTAAAATTGCGTTTCAATTGGAATGCGGGCATTGCCCAAGACCCTTTTGACAAAAAGGCAATTTACTACGGAAGCCAACACTTGCACAGAAGTCCCGACAAAGGCGATTCTTGGGAAACCATTTCTCCTGACTTAACCACCAACGACACCACCAAACAGAAGGCAGACCAAAGCGGTGGCTTGACCTATGACGCTACTGCCGCAGAAAACCACACTACTATTTTGGCAATTGCGCCGAGTGCGGTAAAACAAGGCGTAATTTGGGTAGGCACTGACGATGGCAACTTGCAAGTAACCCAAGACGGTGGAAAAACTTGGACAAATGTGATTAAAAATGTAAAAGGTATTCCTGCCAATACGTGGATTCCTCAAATTCAGGCTTCTAAATATAATGCGGGAGAGGCTTTTGTGGTCTTTGACAATCACCGTAGAAACGATTGGACTCCTTTTGTGTTCAGAACCAAAGATTACGGACAAACTTGGGAGAGAATCGTAGATGACAAGAAGGTATTTGGCTATGTTTGGTCTATGATTCAAGACCCCGTAGAGCCTAATTTGTTCTTTGTAGGCACAGAAACAGGGCTTTACGTGAGCATTGACGGCTCTAAGACCTATACCAAATGGAAAAATGGCTACCCGACCGTTCCTACTGCTGACTTGGTGATTCACCCAAGAGAACACGACTTGGTGATTGGTACTTTTGGGCGTGCTTTATATGTTTTGGACGACATCAGACCGTTGAGAGCATTGGCAAAAGAAGGCGCGCAAGTATTAGATAAACCTTTGAAAATGTTTGAGATACAAGATGCTTACTTGGCAAATATGAGAAGCAACCCTGGCATAGAGTTTCCTGGGGACGGTACGTTTGCAGGGCAAAACAAAAAAGAAGGTGCAATACTTTCTTTTGTCTTGAATTTTGAGAAAAAAGAAACCAAGTCTGATTCCGTAAAAGTGGAAGTTTTCAATCTAAAAAATGAGAAAATCCGCACGTTCAGGGCAGAGGCAAAAGCAGGGCTGAACCGTATTGCTTGGAATTTGAACAAAAAAGGGATTCGTATGCCTATGCAACCCAAACCTATGATGAAAGACGCGCCCGAACCACAAGGACAGTCCGTTTTGCCTGATACTTATAAAGTAAGAATCACTTATGGCAAAAATATGGACTCTGCCATGGTGAATGTAAAAGCTGACCCGCGCATACCTGTAACCCTTGCCGATATGCAAGCAAGAGAAACCGCTATGCAAGCCATGTATCAGAAAATCAGTGTAGTAACCGAGGCAATGGACAGATTGAGAGAGGCAAAACAAACGATTTCTATGGTAAATAGGCAGTTAGGGAATAGCGAAGACCAAAAGATAAAAGACGCTAAAAAGATGGGCAAAGACATGGAAACTGCCGTTCAGAAATTGATGGAAAGTTTCTCTGGTAAAGATGACGTACAAGGCATTTTCCGCAGTCCAGATACTTATTCTGCCAAGATGTTTGCGGGCATGAGTTATATGCGCTATGCGGGCAAGCCTACGCCTACTGCTCAAATGGTCATGAAGCAATCCGAAGAATCTATGAGCGAATTTGTTGGGAAAGTCAATGCGTTTATGGAAGGTGATTGGAAAAAGTACCAACAAGCGGTAGAGGGAGCTTCTCCTAAAATATTCAAAAGTTATGAATCTTTGAAAATCAACTAAAGCAACATAGCATTACAATATGTCAATAAAAAATTAGAAAACTTGCTTGTTAGTCCGAATTATAAGTAAGTGTGCAAATTAAATCAATACTTTAGCATGCCCTTCAGGGTGTACAAGTGTTTGATAATGAAGAAAACACGCTAATTAGGTTTCATTAAATATTCGTTCTTACCGTTAAAACGGTAAGCTATCGCAACGGCGAACCGTGATTATGAATGCAAACCCACCGTTTTACGGGCGCTAAGAGAGAGAGAACGTTTATTTCTTGAAAATCAATAAGTTATTCAACAAAATTATCGGACACTTTAAAAGTGTCCGATAATTGATTTTCAAACACTTATGAAAATTTAAAGAGCTTTTATTTTTGTTCAATTACTTAAGTAATTGAACTTTTATAAGCGTTCTTTGTATTAAAGTCCCATTGGGACGATATATTGGTAGAAAACGTAATTTTAACACAACATGTAAGTCCCATAGGGACGTAACTATTTCATTAACAAATATTTGTATCGTCCCTATGGGACTTAGATTTTGGGCTTAACTTAATTTCTACAAAGCTCGTGTCCCTAACGGGACTTCCAGTCTGGGACTAAAAAAACGTTTATTTTTGTTGAATTACTTAAGCGTATTTTACAATAAAATGCACACTTACTTATTGACTTTCAAGAACAAACTTTTTTTGGGAAAATAATTTTGTAAGTCAAGATTTGCAACCGTTATGGAACAATCTTGACTTACTTAAAAAGGGATTTAAAACCCCAGTGGAACTGCCGCAGTGTACTAATGTGTTTCTTCGTTGATTTGATTTAAGCAATACTTCCCAAAAGCCAATAATTTTGCTTCTTCAAAGCTATTTGCCATAATCTGTAAGCCTATGGGCAAACCTTCCCTATCAAAACCATTCGGGATAGAAATTGCGGGTAATCCGCCTGCGACATTTGCCTGTACGGAAAAAATATCTGCTAAGTACATCGCCAAAGGGTCATTGGAGTTTTTGCCTATTTTGAAGGCTGTGGTAGGTGCAGTAGGCGAGATAATAAAATCGTATTGAGAAAGGATTTCTTTGGTTTTATCAGCAATAAGTCTTCTAACTCTCTGGGCTTTAGTAAAATAAGCGTCATAATAGCTTGCACTCAAGACAAATGTACCTAACAATATGCGCCTTTTCACCTCTTCACCAAATCCTTCAGAACGACTACGTTTGTACATAGATTCCAAGTCTTTGACTTCTTTGCTTCTGTATCCGTATCTGACTCCGTCATATCGCGAAAGATTGGTACTTGCCTCTGCCGTAGTCAAAATGTAGTAAGTGGGTAAAATATAATCCAAAAGAGGAAATTCTACCGCTTCTACGATATGACCTTGCCTCCTCAATTTTTCTATGGTTTGGAGAATATTATTTTTGACTTCAGGCTGAAGTCCTTCATTTTCAAC
>JALOMS010000092.1 GCA_025455345.1 Thermoflexibacter sp.
TATTTGTTTCATTGTATTCAAAGCGAACTCAAACATACTCTTTTAATATCTCCAACATCTTTATTAACTCATTATCTTCCTCATTTCCATACCAACTTTTAATAGGTAAGTAGTTTTTTGGATAGTTGGTAAGTTTTTCGGGTGTATCGTCGATGATAAGTACTTCAGACAAGCTCCAGTGAAGTTTTCCAAGTTTTTGTAGAGGTTTCTCATAAATACCTATCCCATTTTTCTTAACATAAGTACATTTGCTCCTATCCCATGCAAATTCAATAGGAATATCAGAAAAAATATGTTCTTTTACTTGTTGCACATAATATTTATCAGAAGAAGACCAAAGAGCTAAGCAAAACCAATCCTTTACTTGACTAAGAAACTCATCTAAGTAAGGTCTTTTATAATAAAGAAAATCACCAAATGGGTGAGGTATGAAAAAGTCCGCCTCACGCTCCAAAAATTTGCTTTGCGAAGCATGAACAATAGTTTGGTCTATATCTAAAATAAGTAGTCTCAATATCCCAAAATTATATTACGTATTTTATTTGGTCTTTCTAAGCCAGAATTTGTACCTTCTTCACCACAAAACTAAACAAAATGTAGCTATTATTTGGTAATTCCATGAAGTAACTAATGTAAATTAGGTATTTAAAAAACGGCAATTTGTTGTCTAATTTTTTCTTGCAGAGTGTTTTCACCCACAACGTAGCATTACATATTTAAAAATCCCAAAAATATTAGTCCCGAACTTAGTATATTGAGAAAAACGCAAATAATATTTATTCCAATTTCTGATAAAACTCATCAAAAGAAGTGCATTGGAACAAGAGTTCATCACTAAATTGTGGATAATCTTGCTTTACTCGCTGGTAGTATGGGTTTTGGTTAAAAATATAATCGTCCCAATTTTCTATGTCGTATCGCTTGGGGTAATTTTTAACCATTATTTGTTGTTTCTCGCACCGTCCTGCCATTCGCAAGCAAAGAGCCTTTGTTTGCTCATTTGTAGCGACTTGCATTGCTTTTAAGTAAAATGCTTTTGCCCTTTGGCAACCATAATAAGCATCATTATCTGGATACTTTTCTGTTTTCATAAAACCATAGCCATACAATTCGCTATTGCTCCACCAATACCTTGTCATTATCCAAGAATTGCCAAAAAAAGTCATGTTCAGATAACAATTTGCCGCTAAGAAGTACCATTTTGCTCGATTGGGTTCTTTCACATTTTCTGCTTTCTGTAATACTTTGATGAGGCTATCTACCAGCGTATATTTGGTAAAGCGCACCGTATCTGCAAGCGATTGCGTATGTTCTTGGTAGAAATTGGTATAAAAAGGATTGGCATTGAGGTTGTTGCGATAAGACTCGTTTTTGGAAAGCCAAAAATCGTTACTTACTAACTTGAACGCTTCTCTCGCTTTACTTAGATTATTTTCTCGTAAGTATTTGATACCCAATAAATCTTGAATTCTATCTTTGTTGAGTTCTTTGGAAAAGTAATTTTCCAAAGGCGTCTTGTCTTTTCTATCTAAAAAAGTCAATACCGCTTCTATATCTTTGATACTTGCTTGCTCATCTAAGAAAAAAAGATAGGAACTATAAAAATTAAAGCTAAAACCCTCTCCTGTTTCTCTGTTGTATTCGTATTTATCTTTGGGACTTCCAACCCCCTCAAATCGCACATAATCATTAATTTTTCCATGAAATAACGTTGCCCTGACCATATTTCCTGCTTCTTTATAGCGGTTTGTCAGCACCATCATCAGTTTACTAAATGTCTTCCTAAATGAATAGACTTTTTGCTGATTTTGTTCTAACCATTGTATTTCACTTAACAAAAAATCGTCATGCTGTTTGTTCGTGTTTTCAGGGTGTAGCTCGGACATAATCCTCACCAAGTGAATTTGCGCCTCTATTCTGTCGTTTAGTCCTTTTGCTTTCTGTGCCTCGTTTAGGTATTGGCTTGCCTTCTCAAATTGGGAATCCATAAAAGCAAGATAAGCACTCATCAAATGCCAAAGGGAAGGATTATCTACTTTATCCTTGGGCGCATTTTCTACAAAATTGAGCAATTCTTTGACATAGGTGAGGTCTTTTTGGCGATTTTTTGCTCTAATTTTACTAAAATCGTCATAGCCTGCACCATTCCTCTCTATCATCACCGTAAGTTCAAACTCTGTATATCTTTCCGTCAAAAGCCAATCTTCCAATTTATTGATTTCCCTAATGAGTAATGTGCCTAACCCTTCATTTTGAGGGTCTAAGGCAAAAATTCGCTTAATATCAGGCAAGGCACGACCTACATAGTTGAGTGTTTTCAGCACTAAAATATTCGCTTTTTCGTGGTCGTTCTCTGCAAAAGAGAGTGCAGATTCAGCTTCTTCGCTATCAAAAAGATTAAAAGCGCGCACTTTTTTATCATGGGCTTTTTCAAAAACAATGGAATAAAGGTAATTTCTATAAGGTACATCAGCAGTCATCTCGGCGTAATGCCAAGTTGCCCAATAGTAAATGATACTTTCTGATTGGAAGGGTTTGATATATTGTTCGTAATATATTTTCGTTTTTGTTACATCATTCGCATATCTTGCCAATCTAACTAACTGGAAACCAATACGAAATTTGATGAAATTATCTTTGCTTGATTGATAAAATACTCCTCCTTCTTTTTTCAAATCCTCTCTGACACCTAATTCATTCTTCTCCTCATACTTATCTGCCCAAGGGTCTGCCTTGTATTCAGTATTTACTATTTCGCATTTCTTAGCAAATCGCAGATAATCAATAATTTCCTGTTTTTTATTTTTTTCTAAAAACTGGATAAAGGGATTAGCTGAAAGTGAATGCTTTTCCTTTTTTTCTATCCATTCTGCAAATCCTTCGGGGCTTACATAGTTCAGTACGTGGTCTATTGCTTTTTTATCTCCTTGATAACCAGTGTATTCTATCCATTCTTGTAAGTTTTGGTTAGTAGAAATATAGCGATTCTCTAAGTTCTCATAGTCATACAAAAAATGAGAAGTAAAGAAAAAAGGTTGCAGTTTTTGATTGGAAAGTGAAGGGTTGAAAAGCACAAAGCGGTATTCTTCTGGCTCAGGATACCAGCTACAAGCGTAAAGTATTGGTTTTAAGGCAAGTAAAAAAAATAAAATCAAAACAATTTTAAACAAAAGACTTGCTTTAAAAACTCTTGTATATTTTTTCAAAGGTTTCATATCCATATTTGTTTATTAGAGGTCTATCCAAGTGAAAGAAAGTAACGGTAATGCTATTTTGATTCGCAATATTTCTGAGTAATTTTACACTTTCAACAAGCTGATTTTCTGAAACTTCTTCTATGCGTATGTTATCACCCTCGCGCAGGTAAAATTTTTCATGCACGGTATCTGCAAGGCTCACAAACTGATTTTCTCCTGTTTTTTTCAAAAATTTTAGCTTGCTTGCTTGTTTACTGTCCAAAGTGCGGTAAATATCTACGTATTGCCCTCCTCTGAAAATCAAGCCCCAAGAAAAAATAGGCAAAGCAAAATCTAACTTTAAAGGATATTTTTGAGGAGTGAGGTATTTTTTTGCCTCTGAAATATCTAAAATTGAATTGGTTACATTAGGATTTTGCAGACTTGTCAGGTTATAAAACATGAGCATACCTTTTTCCACAGGTGGTACACCTGCTTTTTGGTAATATTTATATTGGTAAAGGCGAATGGTCGCAGAGAGTTTGAAATTGGGGTTCAGTTTTTTAAATTCGGCAAGGAAAGCAAAAAACTTGTCTTTGGTTTTTTCGCTCCAATCGCAGTCAAACTGGATTTCTTGGAAAATTTTTGGATAATGCTCATTTGAATTTTCTTTTTTTATCATATTATTCAGTTTCGCTGATACTTTTTTTACCAAATCACTGACTTGCTCTTTGTTAAGTTTTTCAAACGTAAAATTGGTAATGAAAACGGTGGGAATAATCTCTAATTTGACGGAATCGGGAATGATGACTTCTGGGAAATTATAAAAATATGGATTTTCCGTATATTTTATTGAATCTTCTTTGGAGCGATTGGCAATTATTTTTGCTCGTTCTTTACTCTTAAAATCATCATAATCAGGAAAGTAATCCATGCTACCTTGTAGCTCTGCCAAAGGAATTGCACCTTGTAGTTCATTATAACTGACATCAAAAAACTTGACATAGAATTTTTTAACTTCCATGCTGTCGAGCATTTTTGCAGCTTCGTAGCTATTAAAGTTAGTCTTCCAATGATAGAACCCTTTTTTGACCAGAAAGGACTGCTGTGCTTGCTTGCAAGTAGTAAGCAAAACAATGAGGAGGAATAAAGGAAAGAGATATTTCATTAGGAAAGTTTATTTTCTACAAATTTGCAGAAACTACAATATAAAAACAAGAAATTGAAGGTAATAACTTGGATACCTATTCTTATTGGTGCAAGCATTACACTTGCACCAGTAAAAATTTTCAACTATTTCACCGCACTCACCACCTTCATTATCCCGTTCATAATGCGCCAATGCCCAGGGAAGGTGCAAACAAACACGTATTCCCCTGCCTCTGCGGGCGCGGTAAATTTGAGGCGATACGTTTGGTTCGGATTGATGAGCGGCGTAGAAAATAGCACTTGCGGAATAGCAGGGACATAGTTTTTCTCTGCGCCATCTTTCTGCGTAATCAGTTTATCAGCCTCTTTCCCAATGGTTTCCAAACTGTATGGTTGCCCAATCACGATGTTGTGTTGCATAGCGTCAGGATTCTCAAATACGATTTCTACGGGTTTCCCTGCGGTAACGGTGAACTCTTTTTTGTCAAATTTCAGCGTTTCTTTGATTGCTTTCAGTGAAATCACTTGGGCGTTAGGGTCGCTGATTTCATTAGGAGAAAGTACGCTCCAACTCACCAAAAGGCGAGCAAGCCTTTCCTTGTGTTCTGCGCCAATATTCTGATACAGAGAAGTTAAGAAAGTTTTTTCTTCTGGCTTAGGCGTATCTTTGCGTTTGGTGTTCCAGCCCGCGCTTAGTCCTTTGAGGAGGGCATTGCTGTAAATGGGGTCTAAATTGGTGCTATATTTCAAAATGCTCACTGCCGAGTCTATGCTGGCAAGGGAGGCGTAACTTCTGCTTGCCCTTTCCAAAACGTAAGCGGTGAGGTTGGGCGGTGCTTGGAAGGTTACTTTCTTGGAAAAGCGGTTGTTATTTTTGTCGCCTTCTTCTATTTTATTGTCTTTATCTATTTGAAAATCAAGCTGATATTCCCCCGCTTTGTCTGCGCTGTAACCCAAGTTAAATGTCCAAGGTCCATTATTACCTTTGGTGATTTGCACACTTTTTCCTGCGGCTATGCCATCTATGTAATTGGTGTACTGCTCTACTTTGTTGCCCTGACCAGAAATAAGTATTTGAATAACAATCAATTTTCCTTTGGGAATGTCCGTTTTTCCTTGATTTTTTAGTTCAATGGTGTAGGTAAATCCCTCACGCGCCACAGGCGAAGCATTGCTCAAAAGTACATCTGCAATCACCAAATCTGCTTTTTCACTGGTTGGACTTTGTACTTTTTCTGTACTGCTCATGCCTTGATGGTGGGCATGGTTGGACATTTCATTTTTAGTTGGCATATTTTCTTTTTTACCTAAATATTTGCCAATCAGTTTTTTATACAATTTTCCGTCTTTGCTGGTGAGTGCAATCGCAAAAGCATCAGGCAACCAACGGTCTATGAGGTCATTAGATTTTTCCAACTTTTCTAAAATTGCCTTTTCTGCCTCTGCATTGATTGGCATGGTAGAAAGTGCCAGCAAGGTATTTAGCACGACCAAAGGCTCTTTGTCATTCAGGCAATCATTTGAAAGTAAGGCATTTAAAGCGTTTTCATCTTTGGGTAACACCTGAATTGCCGTTTTTCTCACACCACTGCAAGGGTGCTTCAAAGCGGAAATGACTGCTTGTAAAACTTCTGAATTAGAGGCAGTTATCGCACCTAAACCTTCCAAAGTTCGTAAGGCGTGAATCGCAGTAGGATTGATGCCTATTTCGTCCAAAGATTGGTCTTTGACTAAGGCAATCAGTTGAGGAACAATATCTTGCTTGCCTCTTTCTACTAATAAGCGTTGTGCGGTCATTCGCCAAAACTGGTTGTTATTTTTCAAACCTGCAATGAGGGTTTCTGGTTTGTTTTTATCTAAAATAACAGATTTGTAAAGAGGTGCATTTTTCCAGCTCACTCTATAAATTCTTCCATGCGTAAAGTCCCTCAAATCAGTCTGATAGGCATTGCCTGAACCATTTTCAAAGCCCTGTGGAACGGGATTGTGCTGAATAATGTAGCTGTACCAATCCGCTATCCAAACCGCTCCATCGGGACCTACTTCGGCAAAGACTGGCGAAACCCACTCATCTGCACCTGCCAGCAAGTTAAAAGCCTCTTTGTCAGAGAAATCCGTTCCATTTTTTACCATGTTGTTTTGATGAACTACGTGTCCTGTGGGTTCACACACGAAAGCAATTTTGTTCCAATATTTTTTGGGGAAAGCCCTTGCCGTATAAAAATTATGCCCTGCGGCGGCGGTAAACCCACCAAAAGCGTCCACTTGGCGCACTTTGGGCGTGATGGTTTTCATGTCTTTGTGCGTGTCAGTGCTGCGGCTTCCGTTGTCTGTACCTTTGGCAGAGTTGAAAAATTGGTGAGCAATGGGCATATACCAACCATGTGCGTTGTTTGCCGTAGAGCCAAAAACATCGCCTGTTTCGTTAAAACCTAAGCCCCAAGTATTGTTGTTCGTGCTTGTAACGTACTCTAATTGAGAGCCATCGGGCTTGAATCGGAAAAATCCTTGCCCAAATTCCAAAGAATCTTTGCCCACTTTCCCCTTGAAACCAGAATAGCCAATGCTTCCCCAAACCCAATTGTCAAAACCGTAATGTAAATTTGAAGGTCCCGCATGGGTATCAAACGTGCCAAAACCTGTAAACAAAATCTTCTTTTCGTCTGCCTTGTCATCTCCATTAGTATCTTTCAAAAATAACAAATGAGGGGCTTGGGAAACCACCAAACCACCATTGGCAAAGGTCATGCCCGTAGGAATACTCAATCCATCTGCAAAACGAGTAAACTTGTCCGCCTTGCCGTCCTTGTTCGTATCCTCACAAAGCAAAATGTAATCACTGCCACCACTTTCCTTGCGTTCATTGGGGTAGTCCTTGGTTATCAGGACATAAAGCCGACCTTTTTCGTCCCAAGTCATGGCGATAGGGTGCATGACGTTAGGCTCGCTGGCAAAGAGTTCCAAATCAAAATCCGCAGGCACTTGGATATGTTTCATAGATTCCTCTGGTGAAAGAGCTAACTGTTTGAGTTGAGGGTCAGGGCGTTGCTCGTAGTTGGGCAAGTTTGCGCCTACAAACTGAAAAGGTTGAGGCGAAAGTGCGGCGTGTGCCTTTTTTGCCTTGTCGTCCACTGCCCAAAGGATTCCCTTTTCAAGTAAATCGTGAAAACCTGTCAAATTCCAAGTGCGCTCATCATGTCCGTAAGCAGTGTAAAAAACCTTGCCTTTTCCATAAGTGCGTGTCCAAGTATAAGGCTCTGTCTTTTGGTTAGGTTTGTCTGTGGCTTGGTCTGCTTTGATTTCTCTCACTGCTAATACATTGTTATCTGCTTGCAACTTATCATGCAAATAAGTTTCATCAAAAGCAGTAAAAGACTTTAACCCACTCAAAATGGGGTGGTTAGGCTGTGTAAAAGTAGTGGTAATGCTGTCCATTTTGTGTCGCCAGAACTGCCCACCTACCATTTTTACGTACTCCGCAGAGTTGCGAAAACAGTAAGACGCACAATGCACCGCAATCAACGCCTT
Organism: Thermoflexibacter sp.; assembly: GCA_025455345.1. Taxonomy (GTDB): domain Bacteria; phylum Bacteroidota; class Bacteroidia; order Cytophagales; family Thermoflexibacteraceae; genus Thermoflexibacter. The sequence continues at coordinate 7,854 of JALOMS010000092.1, forward strand.
GCCACTTTTCACATAGTCCAAAAGTACCTTCTCCTGCGCGGGCGGGAGGCTGTCCCAATTGGCATAGATGAGAAGTGCGTCATACAGATTCAGATTTGTAGCGTTAATGTCCTGCAAATCATCAGTATAGGTAAAATTAATGCCCTTGCTCCCCAAAGCTGCCATGAGCGAAGGGACGCGCTCGATAGGCTTGTGATGTCCATTGTCCCCCAAAAAGAGGATTTCCAAGCGGCGAGCATTGCCTTGTTTTTTTTGCTTTTGGGCAAAAGACTGTTGCCAAGTGCAAACAGTAGAAAATATGAGTAAAATGGTGAGTATGTGTTTCATTTTCATTGGGAAATATATATTAAAAATTTGATTATCATGAGTTTAAAATGAATGGTGAAGAATCTAAAAGAATAGGTGGTAATCAAGTAATAAAACTATCCATTTCAAGTTTTATTAACTCCATGCTGGGGTTTGTAGTAGCATTAAAAACCCTTGCGACCAAAAATTTCTCAGATGTTTTGATAAGAGAAATTTGATTATCTGAAAATAGAGGTTGTTTGCCTGAAAAATAAGAACCTTCGGTTGATTTTACTTCAATACAAGTCTTCTTTCCCAGTTCTTCTATATAAATATCATGGTCTTTCATCGGTTCTCCCATTTGCCGATACCACATAATTCTTACTTTTCCTGCTATTTCAAAAATACCCCCACTAAAAACATTCCCTTGCGTATTGTATTCTTTTTGATAAAACTGAATTAATTGATAAAACACATACTCTTCTCCTGCTCTACCAATTGTATCATAATAGTCATCAAAAGACGGATTATTAACAGGTGACTCATCTTTGTAAGACTGTGGAATTGTGCTAATTTTAGTATTATCAATAATAGAAGTATCGTATCCTTTTTCTTTCAAGTATTCTATTCCATTAGCAAAACTCTCTAAAATCAAAACAGTTAAAATACGTTGATTGTCATTAGAACGAATATTAAGGAATTTACCTAAGGGTTCAACTAACCCATCTAATACTCTTGGACTGTACCAATTACCTACATAATAGAAGTTGTTAACTTCTACCCAAGAACTACGCTTTTGGGTATATTTTTCATCTCCATAAGATAAAATAATTTCAGATGTTTCAAAGAAGTACATATATGAAAGTTTATTAACTATCCTTATGTATTCTTCTTCCCAATCTTTACTATTCCCTGATTTCCCTACTATAATCAAGGCGATTAACGGAGCTATTTGGGAAAGTTTATTTTTAAAACTCTTAATTTCAAATTTATTATCAGGCATAATAGCAAAGATATTGTCAATGATTTTGACCCCAAATAATCGCATTAACTCAATAGTTTCTGTGGTTATTTTTTGAAGATATGCTAAATTAGAAGCTTCAAATCCTTCTCCATCGACAATAGACAAATCTTTAGGGAGATAAAACTCATAACCTCCTTTTGAAAGAAGTTTATTAGTTTCCCCCCAAACACTAATTCTTTGCGTTTCTTCTTGGTGTAAATTTAAAGAGGCTAATTCCTTATAAATCAAACTTATTCGCTCTTTATTTTCTTTCTGTTCTTCTTCGGAAGTATTATTGTCTTGCCAAATTGCTGCAAGAATTTCTAAGTAATTATCAAATTCTAAATTGGGTTTGAAATTTAAAAGCTTTAACCATTCGGGAGGAACAGCTTCATTATAATCAAAAACAGGCAAATATTTTCCTGCTATTTCGTTGATTTGCGGAATATTATTACTGAAAACTTCTGACGATTTTCGGCAATTTTTTTGAGTTGTGGGAACAATTTCAATATTTTCAATTAGCCAATGAAAATAAGGAATAATACCTAAACTTCGCCACTTAAAATAAAAACAATAGCCTTTATCATAATCATATTGTGTTGCAAGGTTATTTGTCAGTACATTATGCCAAAATAATTTAGAAAATTGGTAATTATCTACACAAAGTTCTACAAATGAAACTTTGTTTATTTTATATGACAAGATAGAGTTAGCGTAACCATAATTTGGAAAGCCTGTTTTTAATTCAAAATATGATTTATCAAACCTACCTTGTGTTTGATAAACTTCTTGTTCTACCCAAGACAAACTTTGACTTACTGCAATTTTCAACAAAAAAGTTTTCCATTCGCTTTTTAAATCTTTCCCTTCGAGATAATTCTCAGAAACATAAAAATCATTTTTGTAGGCACTTTCTAACCGTAATTCAGGCTCGTAGAAATTAGAAAGAAATGAATTTTCTGCTGTAACTAACGAATTTTCTTTGGTAAGAAGTTTTAGACTTTGCAATTTTTCATAATGTCCGTCTTGTAAAATTCCTTTTTTATGAGCATTAAACAAATATCTACCTACTTGTATTGCATTTTCTGTTGTAATAAAAATATCTCCTTGTCCAATTATCGTTTTTTCAATAAAACTAATATCGGTAGGTTCTTGAATGCCAAGCGAAACAAGCCAGTTTCTAATGTGTGTTTTTTCGTTTATTTTTAGAAAGACTTCGGAATGAATAATACACAAATCGGCTTTAAAATCGTCTGTGAACTGAACAGCAGGGAAATAAATATTTTTTGGACTTTCCAAATTTTCTTTTTCGTCAAAAATAAAAGCTGTATTTCTTAGTTTTTCATTCCAAACACTTCTACCTTCTTCATCTTTACTTCTTTCAGATTGTTCATAAAGGAATAAAATCAGTTTAAAATTTTCTTCTAATTTATGTTCTCTTTTAAAAATATCAGAAGACAAAAAGCCTTTTAAGTCCTCAATATCAAATATTTTAACACCTAATCTTTTTAATATAATTATAGGTTCAAGGTAAGGAACAAAAGATGAAATAGAAAGAAACTTATTATTGATGTATTCAAGAAGTGTTTCTTTATGAATTGTATTTGTAGAAATATTAGTTTTATCAAAAATAGCATTACCTACTTTGAGCAAATCACCTTGTAAATTTGGAATAAACGCAATTTCACTTACTGCTTTATCATAACTCGTATTAAAACTGGTAGAAAAAGCAGAGTCCTTCAATTTATTTGGTATGATTTGCAAAAAGTGATTTTTATATTCTTTATTTTTAGCAATTTCTGCTATCCACATAAAGAAATACCATGCTATTTTCTCAAAAAGATATTGATTCCAAGTATTGTCTTCATGTAATTTTTGCCTTCCTGCATCTGTCAAAAAACTTGCATTTACTAAAAATGGGAAATTGAAGTTTATAGAAGTGGGTAAATAAGTAAAAATCAGTCTTTGCTGTTCTGGAACAGGAATAATTTTTTCATTTTCTAATGGAATAACAAATTGAATTTCAGTTTCAAAGGCTTCTTTTAATCTTATAGGAGCTTTGTCATCATTTTGTAAAGCTATTTTAATATGATTTTCTATGGGGAAAGATTGACTTTTGATTAACCATTGACTATGAGGAAAACCATTCTTAGTTAGTTCTAAGATATTTTTGTGAA
>JALOMS010000667.1 GCA_025455345.1 Thermoflexibacter sp.
GATGGTTAGAGAAATAAGGGAAAAGTTGATGAATTTAAGATTAACATGATTTGTTAATTTCTTGTTTTGTATTTTACGTGTTGTTTTGTATTTTATGTGTTGTAAATTAAAAAACAGAAGTACATCCTATCACGACTTGAAAATATTTTTCCTGTGATATTCTAAATATTTTTCTCTGCTTTCAATAGGTAACATAGGATATTGCTTATTTGGAGAAATATTTAAACGAGAACAAGTTATCTTTGAAATCCAAGGAGAAATAACCATTTTCTTATCATCGGTAAAAGTTATAAAACCCCTATCAAACAAGAAGTCAAAAGTTGGAGTAAACATAAATCCATTTTTGGGGTCAGTTTTCTCTTTCTCATTTGAATCTACCCACGGCTTTATATGACTTGCTATTAAAAGTCTATCATCTGAAACTAAAGTAATTGGACAAAACGGGCATTCTTCAAGTAGTGCTTTACGATATTTTCCTTGTCCAAGTCTTGCTTTAACCAATTGTGTTTTTTGTTCACTACTTATATCCTCTTTGTCGGAAAGCCTTTCCAGTTCATCTTCAATTACAGCAGGGTGCTGGGTTTCTCCAAAATAGTCAACGAATAAACGGAAGTAAAACAAAATATTATTCTGATTATCTTCTAACTTTATAGCAGATAAGTACGTAATATTTGGAAGTGATAATTCACGTATAAGCGTATAATTTGGGCTTGCAGAATTTACATAAACTCTTGGACCTTGCAACTGGTCTTGTTCTTCGATATTAAAATATAATATATCTCCTAAAGTATTAATTTTATTTAACCTATCTTGCCACAACTGAGGCATTTCATCTTTCTTAGTATAATTCTGTTCAGGCTTTTTATATTCATTTTCACTATCTTTCAAATACTGAATTAAGTCTTTCTTTAATAAACAGCAGCGAACACTAAATCCTTCGTTACCAAAAAATGTACGAACATCATTATTATCATTCCCTACATATAGCTTTGCTTCTCCATTTCCTCCACCAATTTTATTACTACGTAATACAAAAGAATCTGCGACTGTTATTTTCTCTTTTGTATCTAATATTTTGTATTCTACTCCATCTATTTTCATAATTTTATAACCCAAATTTAGTTATATCCATTTGTTTTAAAAGTGCAATTAAGACATCAACTACAATGCTATTTCCTGCTTGTCTATACATTTGAGTATCACTCACAGCAATTTTAAATTCATCTTGAAAACCCATTAGACGCAGACATTCACGGGGAGTTAATTTCCTTATTCTGCCCGTATGAGTTACATAATTATCGACTCCTGCACGGTGCATTTTATGCATACTTTGCAACAATGGACGAGCAATTTCTAAATCTGTTTTAGTGCTTGTTTTAAATGTTTTTGTTCCTCCTGCTAAAACATAATCACGCACTTTTTCAGATAAATAATATTTCTCTTCAACTGTATTGACATCAAAAATAAATTCATCAAAATTGTTTGTTAAAGATTGTTCAAAAACAAAATCTCCATGCCAATTAAACTGTTGATTGGCTTTTTGACAAAGTGCAATATCTCCGTTTATTTGAGTATATCGCTTTAATCTGTTTTTTGTACTTGTCACAAACTTGATTCCTTTGTCTTTCAAATAATACTTTGAATCTGTATAATCTTCTAAGAAATCATACATTTTATGTTCCAATTTGATTTTCTTTGGAAAATCAAATTTAATACTATCATCTTTGAATCCGATAACAAATATTCTTTCTCTATGTTGAGGTATTCCAAAGTCCTTACTATTTAAGATTTGAGGATGAAAATTGTACCCTAACTCATGAAAAACATCTTGTACAACCTGCCAAGTTCGCCCTCCATCGTGATTGGTCAAACCTTTCACATTTTCATAAATAAAAACTTTGGGTTGTGTTTCTGATACAACTCTTGCAAATTCATAAAATAGCGTTCCTCTCGTATCTTCTAATCCCAATCTTTTACCAACCATCGAAAATGCTTGGCAAGGAGAACCCCCTACTACTAAATCAACTTTTGCTTTGTATTTTCTTGCATCAAATTTGGTTATATCACTGTGCCAATCGTTAGCATCTATTTCATAGTTTGCAAAATAACTTTGCTTAACATGAGGGTCAATATCTCCTGCAAAAATAACTTCATGTTTTAAATTTAACCGTCTAAAAGCGTGTTCAATTGCTCCAATTCCACTAAAAAGAGTACCAATTCTGATCTTTGCTTTAGGAAAAGTAAATAGCTTATCCCTCCACTCAATATTATCAGAAAAGATAGAATATTGTTGTCCTTCCACCAAAAAAGGTATTGTTTCTACTTCAAACATATTAATATTATAAAATTATTATGCAAAAATACTCTTTTAATGGGCAATTTAATTACACAATTGAAAATTAATAATTTTATACTTACTCAACAAAAAAGATATTTATTTTTGTTCAAAAGCCTTTCAAAATTTACCCCCTCTCGTTCAAGCCCCTCGCTTGAACTTTTTTCATAGGCTAAAGCCTTCCCCATGTCTTTTTTGATTTGGAATGAATAATATGAGAGCAACTCGGTAAGTGCTAAGAATAAAGATTTCAGTCTATACGACCCAGTTAAAAGCTGAAAATTATGAATGATTCCAAGTTGAAAATTTGGAATAGCTTGAATATTATACTATTTTCTCAAATATTTTTCTTAATTTAAACCCAATATTTTGCTTTAATTTCCTGAGTAGCTTTTAAATTATCCACTTAAAAGCTCTTTTTCCATTATGAAAACCGCCATTAATTACCTTTTTTCGATTGCTATTTTTTGTTTTTTCTCAGTTTTTAATTCCTTCGGTCAAGACACGTCCTACAAGTGTAACTACGAACCCGACGAGCAAACCAAAAATCTTGTTCAACAAGTGTTGAATAAAATAAATGCTGCTAAAAAGAATCCTTCTCAGCAACAAACCAATGTACTAACGGGCGTAGTGAAAATTCCGTTGGTCGTTCACGTGATAGAACCCAGCACCTCATCCAGCCTTATTACTGATGCTGAA
>JALOMS010000668.1 GCA_025455345.1 Thermoflexibacter sp.
TTTTCAGTGTAGATTTTGGCTTTCTCAAGGAGCACTTAAGACAATAAAAAGTAATGACATTATTAAAAATGAAATTGAATCAACAAAGATTGGTGACACAATTGAAATAAAAATTAGACAAACGGACGAATTAAGGCTGCAAGATACAGATGCTCGACCTAGGGTTATTGAATTTTCAAGACAAACTAGGACAATAATTTCAGCAAATCAAGTTCAAACAGAAGATAAGAAATGGTATAATATAAATTTTGGAGTTCCAATATTGTGTTTAGTGATATGGATAATTTTACAAGTGAAACGACATATCAAAAAGCGAAATGAAATCAGATAAAAGCTGCACACAACAAGGGTTTTGCGTCAGGCGGGCTGATGTGCAAGCCTCAAACCTTTGTGCATTTAAAAAACTTTTGTACATTAGCCAAGCGACAGTGCATTTAAACCCGCCCGAACGCAAAGCCCCGAACCGTTATAGGTTAGACTAAAAAGACGACCAACAAAACGGGAAAGCTGAAAACCAATAATAGAGTAAGCAGAAATTAAAGAACAGAAAAAAAGAAAAAATGAAACACCTTTTGACAATTTTAATGACTGTTATTTCAGTGACAGTTTTCGGACAGACTTTTGAAGGAAAAATCACCTATCAAAACAGTTATACAAGTAAACTTCCAAACGTGCAAGACCAACAGTTTAAAGCAATGATGGGGACGACACAGGAGTATATTATCAAAGGCGGAGACTACAAATCAAGCTCAAACGGAACACTTATTCAATGGCAACTTTACATTAACAAAGACAATAAACTCTACAACAAAATGTCAAACTCCGAGACAATTTTTTGGAATGACGGTAACACAAATCTAGACAGCATAATAAGTGTTGAAATAAACAAGGGTGTAACTGAAATTCTTGGTTACAAGTGTGACGAAGTTATTTTGACTTGTAAGAGCGGAGTTCAAAAATACTACTTCAATCAAAAAATTGCGGTTGACATTTCATTATTCAAAAACCACCTTTACGGCAATTGGTATGACTTTCTGAAAGTATCAAAATCACTACCGTTGAAATCAATAATTGAGACACAACAATTTACTTTGGTAAGCGTAGCGGTAGACATTAAAGAAATTAAAATTGACGACAAAGAATTTAAACTTCCAGAAAACGCTAAAACCGCGAAAAGCCCATATTAACCAAGACAAAATGAAAAAGCCGTTATCAATATTTTTAGTCGGTATTTCAGCCGTTACTCTTCTTGACAGTTTAGGGGCTATCGCTTCTAGACAACTGAATTTCAATTATTCATTGCTTTCCTTTGTATCATTTATTTTTTACGTTGGTTTTGCTTTTTTCCTTACAAGACAAGCCGACAAAAAGACAACCATAGTTTTAACAGGACTATTAGGGCTGTTTGACGCTACAATTGGTTGGAAACTTTCAGAACTGCTTGGTGCAAATACAGCAGAAAACAAAATTGAGATTACAACAACCATTTTGATAACAACCGCAATTTTTATGACAATTTTTGCGAGTTTGCTTGGGCTTTTGGGTTGGTGGTTATCCAAAAAAATTAGCAAGACAAATGACAACTAACGACGGACGAAAAGAAGCCCGAACCGATAACAGCACCTACCCAAAAGGCGGGGTTTCGTGTTCCAAAGACAGTTTTGTCGTTAATCAAACATTAATTTTTCAAATCAAGTTTTGCGGTAAAAATCCCGCCCTTCGGGTAGCTGCAAAACGTTGTCAGAACTCTCATCAAAACTATCAAAATAAATGAAATGAATTTGTTTGTGATAGCACTGGTGGCTATTGGATTGATATCCATAGCAATTTTAATCTTTAGCCACCTAAAAGATCAAAAGCTAATTCGGACTGTAACAAGTCTTGATAGAGGTACCTGGTCAGAGAGGAGAATGGTTTTGATGCTTTTGAAAAGCGGAATTCCTGCACAAACTATTTTTCATGACTTGTACTTACGAAATCCCGATGGGAAATTTGCTCAAATTGATATAGTTGTGCCTACAAGGGTTGGTATTTTTGTATTTGAAATAAAGGATTATAGCGGCTGGATATTTGGAAGGGGAAATCAAAGAGAATGGACACGGGTTCTTGCTTATGGCAGGGAGAAGTACCGCTTTTATAATCCAATATTTCAGAATAAAAAGCATATTACGGACCTTAAAAATCAACTTCCCCAATTTCAAAACATTCCATTTTATTCCGTGGTTGTATTTTTTGGAGATTGCGAGTTTAGAGATGTAAGCATGATTCCTGATGAAGTATTTCTTATTAAACATTGGGAGGTAGTTAGTGTGGTTAATGAAATATTAAATAGTAAACCTCATGCAAAATATACCGACAAAAGGGCGGTGGTAAATTTGCTAAAACAGGCCGTTCTGAATGGTGAAAATACCCTGATATGCCAACAGCATAGTCGGAATATTGAAGAAATGCGCCAAAGGCAAGGATTCAGGTAATCCTGCCCCAAACCTAAATTTGCATTGGAAATATATCGAACTTTCCCTTCCATCATTAAACTACCGAAATACCATTAGCCCTTTTTCCAACCGACCGGCAATCATCCAGCCTGCCTATCCTCAATAGCCATTGGCTCCGTAAATCCCAATCTCTCCTCAAAAAACCTGCCTCAGCCCCTCTAAAATGTAAAATGGCCTGCCCATGATGGGTACAGCACTGAAACCATGCAAAGCAAGGAACAAAGTTTTCCTGATGGTATAACCCAACCGGACGGATATGGAAGCCTTTTAGACCAACCTCATTACCCCGCTCGATAAGATACAATTGGCGGAGCCAAGGCCCAAAAAAGAAAGCGAGGAGCAACCGAAGCATATTTGCCGGGCTGGCACCTGGGAAAGCAAATGGAGGCTAAAAAAAATTTGCAGATTTCACCCAAAGCCCTACTTTTATCGAGTATTTAAAACACCTATACGAATGAACTTACCTGTTAATACCTTAGGATGCCTTCCACACCTGCCACCATATATAGCTATACACCATATAGCAGGTACAACC
>JALOMS010000669.1 GCA_025455345.1 Thermoflexibacter sp.
TATGCTTGCCGATGATGTGGAGTTTTGGTTTCCTGATGGCGACAACAACACTCGTACCAAATTAGTGGGCAAAAAAGCAGTAATAGACTGGTGGAAAAACTGGAAAGCAACTTCGGGTATCAAATCTATGACCATGGAGGAGGCTACCTTTCTCGGTGTCAATGTACTCAAAGCTACTGGCGGAATTAAGCTAACGGGCAATATTGTTTATAGTTTTTTCTCCAACAAAGTGGTCTTTGCTTCTGGTTCTACGGCAATTAGAATGAACTTTATCTGTCATTTTAACGCCAACAAGAAGATTGACCGCTATGTTTGCTATTACGACCGCTCACTCATCATCAAGGCAATGGGTAAAGATTTATTGCAAAAGAAGTAAGGTAAGTTTTCACCGTTGTTGGTCTTAAAAAGCCAGTAACGGTGAAATTTTTTTTTTGCCCCCCCCTATTTTCTCTAATTTTAATCAAAAAATCAATTTTAGAAATGAAAAACAAACAAACAATCCTCCTATTTATCGCATTGCTCAATGTGTTTTCTTTTCAGTTCATAGCACAGTACAAACTCGCTCCATTGGCAACCTTTTGGTAGAAGGCATAGGCGACATCCCAACTTCTGTTTCGGAACGCTTGGAGCAATATCAAAACATCGAGGTGCAGATTTTACCGATTGGGATGCTTCGGGCAAGGGACTTTATATTGCTACCCACTTTGCCGATGTTGCTCAAATACACCACGTCAGCAAGGTGGGCATATCGGGAGCAAGTTACTTTCTTCTGAATGTGAAACTGGTATTAGAAAATAAAGAAGGTGGATGGGCTATCGCAGATTGTAACCAAGATGAGAATCAGATGATTGTCGGGAATTACACTTCGGATAATGAGTCGAAATTATATATTCTCAACACTCTGTCAGGGAAATTGGGAGAAATCAATACCAACAACAAAAAAATTTCATACGCTATTGCTAAATTTTCAAGAGACGGCAAGGACATTTTTCTGATTTCTGATGAAGATACAGAAGTTAACTTTTATAACTCCATTTTATTCATTGCTATTCTGCTACTCGTAGGGTAAGAGTAGTGCTAAGGCATTTATTTGCCTCCTTCATAAAAAAATACATACCTTTGCTTTTGTATCAAATAAAACTTATATGTCTTTAGATTTTGCACCCGAACAGTTCCAACAATTACTCTATCAAGCGGCTGATATTTTGAGGTATTGGTACCAAAATATAGGCAAAGAAAAAACCTATCCCCATGCCTCACCAGAAACAATCCAAGCAGTATTTGACGAGCCTATGCCTCTTATCGGGCAAAATCCCACTGAATTATTGGAAATTATTGCCAAACAAGTATTTGAGTATTCTAATAAAAATATTTATCCGCATTATTATGCTTATATTACTGGAGGAGGTAATCAAGCGGCTATTTTGGCAGAGATGTTAAGCAATGGGCTGAATCAGAACAACTTGAAATGGCATAGCGCGCCCGCAAATACAGAAATAGAAAAAATTGTTTTGAGATGGATAGCGGAGATGGTGGGGTATCCTACCGAAGCAGGAGGGGTGCTTACAAGTGGAGGTACATTTGCTAATTTTTTGGCTTTGGCAGTGGCACGCAAAATCAAATCTGCCATAGATGTGGCAGAGGAAGGGCTTTATGCCTCCTCGCCTCTGACAATTTATGTATCAGAAGAAGGACATTCCAGCATAGATAAGGCGATAGATATGCTTGGTTTGGGTAAAAAGTATTTGAGAAAAATCCCTACGAATGAGCATTTTGAAATAGATTTGTCTGCCTTAGAACAACAAATTATTGCAGATAAAAATAAAGAATGTAGTCCCATTTGTGTGATAGGGATTGCAGGAACTACTAATACAGGAGCCACAGACGATTTGGTAGCATTATCCCATATCTGCCAAAAATACAATCTTTGGTTTCATGTAGATGCCGCCTATGGGGGATTTGTAGCTTCAGTAGCAGAATACAAAAATAGCTTGGAAGGTATGGAAAAAGCTGATTCTATGATTATAGACCCACATAAATGGATGTATGTGCCTTTTGAGGCGGCTTGTGTATATATTAAGAACAAAACCTATTTGAAAGATACTTTTAGCCTCATTCCCAGTTATTTGCGCTTAGATATAGGAGATGATACGCGTACAGATTTGATGGAATATAATCTACAACTCACCAAAGACTTTAAAGCATTAAAAATCTGGATGACTATGAAGACTTATGGGGTAGATAGACTCGCAGAGGCAATACGAGAGGATATAAAAAAGGCAAAATATTTGGCTGAAAAAATAGAAAGAAGTGTTGATTTTGAATTGCTTGCCCCTGTACCTATGTCTATTGTTTGTTTCCGTTATATAGGAAAGCCCCATACAAAAGTAGATTTAAGGAGTAGTAATGAGCATAAAGAAAAATTTTATAATGAACTAAACCAAAATATCATCAAAGCAATAGAGAAAGATGGTCGAGTATTTTTGGCAGGAACACAAATCAAAGACAAGACTGCCTTGAGGGTTTGTTGTGTGAATCACCGCAGAACATACCAAGACATTGATTATCTGTATGATGTATTAAGGGAAATCGCAGAAAAAATATTGGCAAATGAGTAAACGCCTTTCCATAGAGCAGTACATAGACGGTATTTTATCTCAAAATAGATTTGTACTTAGTCGCGCTATTACTTTGGTAGAGAGTGAGTTAGCCTCTGATAATCTGCTTGCTTCAGCATTGATAGAAGCCCTCTTACCTTTTACAGGGAAGTCTATCCGCATAGGCATTACAGGAGTCCCTGGCGTAGGAAAGAGTACCTTCATAGAAGCGTTTGGCTCCCTCATCACAGGTCTGGGCAAAAAATTGGCTGTCTTAGCCATAGACCCTACGAGTCAGCGCACAGGAGGCAGTATCATGGGAGATAAGACTCGCATGGAAACCCTTGGTCGCAATCCCTTAGCTTTTATTAGACCATCGCCCGCAGGCGGCTCTTTGGGCGGGGTGAGTAGGAAAAGCAGAGAGAGCAT
>JALOMS010000670.1 GCA_025455345.1 Thermoflexibacter sp.
TTTTTACTATTTGGCACTTGTTCTCACCCAAAAAGAACTTATCCCTATAATGCTGAACAATGGCAAATCCTTAGAAACCCAATACCTTGCTCATTATCAAAAAATTGCAAAAGCACAGGACAATCCTGACTTGGTCTTGAAAGATACCCTCCTTTACAATGCTTTTTGGAAGCCTATTGCAGAGAAATTGGGAAATGCAAAAACCATTTATCTTTCCCCTGACGGAGTCTATCACCAGATTAACCTCAATACCTTACTCAATCCACAGACCAAACAATACGTAATAGAGGAAGGTTATGATATCCAACTACTTACCAACCTCAAAGACTTATTGACCACACAAAAAAATAACACCAACAAAACTGCTTTGTTCTTTGGCAGACCACAGTACAACATGAGTCAAGAAAACTACCAAGCCCTACCTGCGGAGGTGAGAGGTATAGAATCAGAAAATAGTCAAAATCAAGCTATTACAGAAATCAATTGGTCTGATTTGAAAGAAACAGAAACAGAAGTCAAGGCAATCAACGAGTTGTTGCAAGATAAAAAATGGACAACAGCCGTCTTTTTGGGCAAGGAAGCCTTAGAAGGAAGGCTCAAAAAGGTAAAGAATCCTACCATTTTGCACATTGCAACGCATGGTTATTTTCGCTCCAAAGGAGTAGGCAATGCCATGCTCAACTCGGGCATTGTCTTGGCAGGTGTCAATACAACTAAGGAAGCAGGGAGCGAAGATGGCATACTGACAGCTTTGGAGGCGAGCAACTTGTATTTAGATGAAACCGACTTAGTGGTACTTTCTGCTTGCGAAACAGGACTCGGTGAAGTAAGCAATGGCGAAGGCGTATATGGCTTGCAGAGAGGTTTCCAAGTAGCTGGTACAAAGAGTCTTATCATGTCCTTATGGAAAGTAGATGATAAAGTAACCCAAAGATTCATGCAGTTGTTTTACAAGGCATGGCTGTCGGAGGGCAAGACCAAGCGAGTTGCCTTCAAAGAGGCGCAAGCACAAATCAAGAAAGACAATCAATATCCCTACTTCTGGGGTGCTTTTGTGATGATTGGGGAGTGAGGCAGAATCTGGAATTAGGAATAAAGAGATACATTTTTAGAAATTCCAATTCTTTAAGAAATGGAATTTCTAATATAACTGTAAATTAGCAATTGTACTGTTGAAATGGTAATCTATGTGTATTCATAAATTAAAACTCACCGTTTAACGGTGGGAACTCACACGACCACAAAAATATCAGAGAATTATTTTTTTTTTACAAAAGAGAAAATAGTCTATGATTTATTTCAACCCCAAGAGCATTTTCACCACTTGCATTGCTTTTTCTCCTCTTTCTAAGTCAAAATCTGATGGATTGGAAGAGGTTTTTGCCTTTTGCGTTTGTCCAGAAGACTGCGCTTTTGCTTTTTCTCCCATTTTTCGCCTTTCTACGGTGGAGAAATTGGCAAAAGTGCGGCGCAAAAGAGGCAGTATTTCCAAGAAAATCTGCTCGTCCAATTGCTTTACCCATGCGTATAAAATGTTCCAAAGGGTATCGTCCAATAAGAGAATCATGCCACTGCCTTTGAGGAAGCCCTCCAGCCAAGTTGCCGCAACGCTCGGCTCGCTCGAAAGTGCCTTGCTCAAACGGACTTCTGCTTCGGTAGCTTCTATTGCCTTCGCATCAAACAAGAGGCGAGTAGCACTGCCAACTATCAATCCATTCATTTGCTCATTATCTGCTAATTGCCGCAGAGTTTTTTGCCACTCGGTAGTTTGCTCTTTTTGGGAAATAGTTTTGATGATTCCATCTAATGTTCGTAGATGTTCTACAAAGGTATTGGCGGCATCATCATCTAAGGAGTAACAAGCAGGAGGTAAGCCAATAAAAATTCTAATTAGTAATTCTTCTAATAAATTCTGTGCTACTTCTTGCAATTTTTGGCTTGACTTTTTATCATTTGCATTGAGTTCTGCGTATTTGCTTACATCACCATATCTACTAAGATTTAATAACTCAGGAATGATAGTTATGAGCTGTAAAATATCATTTGTAACTGCGGCTAATGTATTTATTTTATCTATTAGTTTTTCTGATATAGAAAAAAGAAATGCTCTGAAAGATTTTGTAATCAGCGTTAATAACTCTTGTAGTTGTGATGAGTTGTCGATGGTATGATTCATAAATCTATGAACAGCCTCTTCTATGGTATTCCCCCAAATGCCCATTTCAATAACTTTTACCGCAAGTTCTGGTTGCCATAATAATGTCCATTCTTCTTTTAAAGAAACATTTGTACCTTTTACTTTTTTTCTTTCCCCCCAATTGATGCCTAATAAATTTAGCCTATGTAGCAAACAACTTTTGTCTAAATCTATTTTGTTTTTAACATTTCTAATATCAAGTATAATAGTTACTGGGTCTGTCATATTAACTTCTAAACGCAAACGCTTTTGTGCTTTTTCCAAATCTACTTGCAAAGGAACTTTGGGTGCGCCCGTAGGTACGCTTCCCATGCGATTACTCACAATTAACTCCTTGTTTATCAACTCCATCATTATACTTTCCCCAAAGCAAAGTACCGTTTGCGTAGCCTCATTGAGTTCGTACAAACCTACTTTGGGAAGATGGCGAATCGCCGCCAAACTCTCCGCCAAGCGCACCCCTTCTATTACATGGGCAACGGAAATGTCCATCTGTTTTTCTCTGAACAGGCGAGCCACTTTGGAGAGCCACAGCGCACCATTGTCGTTAGGATAGTCCCAAAGGTGCTGATACCAACCTGGGGAGGCGATTCCTGCGCCATACCCACTTTCAAAGGTCAATCGGTCATACGTCCAAGGAATCCAAGTACACTCCACTTTGATTTTAGGTAATTTTTTCAGCAATTCCTCGTCTTGTTTTTGAGGGGGCATTTCCGCCAAAGCAGGTGCGTGCCACGCTCCACAAACTATGGCAATCTTCTGAAAACCCTCTTTTTGTGCTTGGCGAATGACTTTTCTCATGTACGCCTCTCGCAAAATT
>JALOMS010000671.1 GCA_025455345.1 Thermoflexibacter sp.
CAAATATTATGCTGCATATTGGTGAAGATACAGAAGGATACTTGTGGTTAGGGACTTATTTTGGTTTGCACAGGCTTGACCCTCAAACCCTTGAAATAAAGACCTTTATCCATGACGACAAAAATCCTAACAGTCTAAGTTCTGATGATGTGCTTTATTTTCATCAAGACGCAAAAGGCAGAAAATGGATAGGCACTTCCGTAGGATTAAATCTGATGAATAGTGATGGAACTTTTACACGCTTTAACACCCCAGAGAATCTTACCGTCCATGCCATTCTACCTGATAAAAAAGGAAATTTATGGCTAAGTAGTGCGAATACAGGACTTTATCGCTTTGATACAGAGAAACATACCTTTAAGCAATTTGACGAGAGCGATGGCTTGCAAGGAAAGGAATTTAGGCACAACGCCGCTTTTGCTGACAAGAATGGTACACTCTATTTTGGAGGTTTGCAAGGGCTTACCTACTTCCACCCTGATAGTATCCAAGAGAATCGCATTTTACCAAAAGTCTATCTCACTGATTTTAAGATTTTTAATAAATCCGTACAGATAGGCGAATATGATTCTCTTTTGCAAAAATCAATCATGCAAACCCAAGAAATTACGCTTTCCCACGAACATTCGGTATTTACCATTGATTTTGTTGCTCTGAATTTTACACAACCAGAAAAAAATCAATATGCGTATCAGTTGGAAGGATTTGACAAAAATTGGAACTATATTGGTAATCAGCGCAGTACGACTTACACCAATTTGGACGCAGGAACTTACACTTTTAAAGTAAAAGCAAGCAACAATGATGGTATATGGAATGAAGAAGGTACAAAACTGATTATCAGAATTTTACCGCCTTGGTGGAAAACTTGGTGGTTCAGAGGGGGCATACTTTTATCAATCATTTTTTCTGCCGTAGCTTATTACAAAATCCAAACTGCCAATTTGAAAAAAAGGAATCTGGTATTGGAGCAAAAAGTAGCAGAACGCACCAAAGATTTGCGAATTGCGAGTGAACAAATACAAGAAAAAAATGAAGAACTGCAAGCAAGTGAGGAGGAACTTCGCCAAAATATGGAGGAATTAGAGGCGAATCAGGAGTTTATCCAAGAGCAAAAAAAGGCATTGGAAGAAGCATATCATACGTTATCTATTCAGAATGTGCGAATTACGGATAGTATCCGCTATGCCAAGCGTATTCAGGGGGCGATTCTTCCTCATGAAAAAGTGCTAAATGATGGTTTTTCATCACATTTTGTAATTTACAAGCCCAAAGATGTAGTGAGTGGAGATTTTTATTGGTACTTGGAAACAATTACCAGTAACCAGTTATCAGTTACCAATGAAAATCTAAAACAACCAACAATTAACAACCAACAATTTATAAAAAAGAAGTTTTTAGCAGTGGTGGACTGTACGGGGCATGGTGTGCCTGGGGCAATGATGAGCATGGTGGGGAGTAGTTTTCTGAAAGAAATAGTACAGACAATGCAAATCCATGAGCCTTCCCAAATCTTGACAGAGTTGAATATCAAGATTTCCGAATTTTTTGAGAATAAAAGTGAACGTTTCCAAGACGGTATGGACATGGGGCTTTGTTGCATAGAAGATATAAATGAAAATGAAGTAGTTATCAAGTTTAGCGGTGCTAAAAGAAGTCTTTTCTATACTGAAAATGACAAACTTCATGAAATTAGAGGCGATAGGTTTTCTATTGGCAGACCCAACGGCTTAGATTACCTTTACCGACTACACACCTTGCGTTTTGCGAAGGAAAGTACACACCTTTATATGACCACGGACGGCTGGATAGACGCTATCAATGAGCAGAGAAAACGCTTTGGTAGTCAATTGTTTACGGAAATGATTGAAGAATCCCTGTCCTTGTCTTTAAATCAACAAAAAGAGATTTTTCAAAAAGCCCTAAACGATTATCAGCAAAATGCCGAGCAACGTGATGACATATTGATGGTCGGGGTGAGGGTATAAAACTCAACTGGTTCAAACCTAAGCCTTGAATTTTTTTTAGATACAAGCGTAATGCTTGTTCCAGCAGGATATGCTTGCTCCCCCTACCATTTCAACTCCACCTTCTTGCCTGTATCCGCAGACTGCTTGATGGCTTCAATGATTTTCATATCTATTAGCCCTTCTTCGCCTGCCGCCGCAGATTTCCTCCCCTTCAATATACCATCTGCAAAGTCGTCCATTTGTTTAATCTGCTGAAAAGCAAGGGTTTGAAACTCCATTTTCCCTTCAAAAGTGTTTCCTTTTGCACCAGTGGCATTGTAGGCGGGTTCTAATCCGAACCAACGATAGCCTGTGGTAGCGTATAGCTTATCTATGTAAGAAGTGTAAGTGGTTGTAGAATTGGAGATAGCACCACTTGGGAACTCCATTTGGAACATCATCATCTCGTAAATCCCTTTGAAAATGGCACTGTCCCTGACGTAGCCCTGTGCCGTTACCGTATGAGGCAACTCGCCTGTTGTCCTTCTTGCACCTTGGATACAATACACACCCAAGTCCATGATTGCGCCCCCACCTCCTAAATCCTTGTTCAGTCGCCAGCTTTTGGGGTCTGCCATTTGGAATCCTAAGCTACTTTCTATCATTTTGATACCACCAAATACCTTTTCGCTCCCTAATCTTCTCATTTCTAAGTGATGAGGCTCAAAATATAGCCTATATCCAATGGAAAGATGTACTTTTGCCCGCTCACAGGCTTTTATCATCTCCTCACATTCTTTGACGTTCAGAGCCATAGGTTTTTCACAAATGACGTGCTTACCTGCTTGGGCGGCACGTATGGTAAATTCGGCGTGCATAGCGTTGGGCAAGACCACATAAACAATATCTATGTCTTCATTATTTTTTATCTCCTCAAAATTTTGGTAGTGATAGATATTTTTTTGGGGAATATTGTACTGTTTGCTCCATTTTTCAGCTTTTTCAGGAGAGCCTGTTACTATGCCCGCCAAGCGACAAAGATTGCACTGTTGGAGGGC
>JALOMS010000093.1 GCA_025455345.1 Thermoflexibacter sp.
TTTTTGACTGCCTCCTGTTGCATTTTGTTTTCTAACCATGCCGACAAATCTCTCGCCTCATCTGCCCAAGAAACAGGCTCTGGAACATCATATTCATCGTCAATTGGTAATTGATGGAGTAGGTCTGAAGGTGTCTTAAAATCCATGTCCTTGCTTGCCAAAATCAATTCGGGCAACTGCTCCAAAAAAGAAAAAATACCTGTTTCTTTGCGCTGATGTTCACCAAATGTTTCGTAATCTAAAAAAAGATTGACCGAGCCATTATCTGTTTTGCCTATCCACTGTGCAAACTTTTCGGCAGATAAGGGATATTCTGACCAGTTCTTGTCCGAAAAACGAAAGGCAATATCATCAGAAAGCACATAATTTTTTAATAGACATTTTACTTTTTGAGCATTTTTAGCCCTATAAAGCAAGGAACGATTGCGACCACCGAGCAGTCTATCTACGCCTTCACAAAGCACTCCTTCAAATCCCAATTTTTCTATAACTTGCGCTAAATCATTACTGTATATCAGTTCCGTATTGCGAAAAACCTTTGGATACTTGCCAAATAAGGAATAAATCTTGTTGCTATGCTTACGGACTTGTCGTTCAAACTCGCTTTGAGAATATAAAAAACTCAAAGAATGATAATAAGTTTCTGCCAAAAACTCTACACATTTGGTCTGTGCTAACTTTTGGAAAGAAACCAAAACGTCTGGGCGGTACTTCGCAAACTGTTCTATGGCACATCCAGAAATAGAAAAAGTAACTTTAAATTTGCCTTTATATTTCTTAATGAGCTTCAAAATGAGTTTGTTAGTGGGCAAATAGCACTTTTCTGCAATGCGATTGAGCAGGAGTGCATTTTTCTCTTCGTATTCGTAACTGTGGTCTTCCCCTATTTGAAAGAAAGTATATTCTTTCAGCCGAAAGGGTTGATGGATTTGGAAATAAAAACAAACGGAGGTCATATTTGCTATCTGTTTATTGGAATAAACACAAGTTAGAAAAAATATCTTTTAGTAACAAAAATAGAATGATAGTTTTCTATGCTGATTTTCTTAAACTACTCTTTAGAATAGGTCAATATCACTCTTTTTCACATCTTAAAACCCATGAGTAAAATATCATCAGTCTGCTCTTGGTAATAGTATGCAAAGATATTTTGAAAATTAACTTGTTTTTTGTTTTTTTGTAGTAAAAAACCAATAGACAAAAAATGGAGCAGTACGGAAAAATTTTATTGATTGCCATGCCTATATTTTTGGCGGCAGTTTTACTTGAAAAGTGCTATGGATGGCTCAGGGGTAAAGACACTTATCGCAATATGGATATGATTTCAAGCCTTAGTTCGGGCATTACCAATGTTGTCAAAGATGTATTGGGCTTGAGTGTTTCTATTATCGCATATAGTTATATGGTAAGCAAGTTGGCTATTTTCCATATCGAGTCCACCATTGTTGTAGTTATCATTGCTTTCATTGCGCTTGATTTCCAAGGATATTGGGTGCATAGGATTGCTCATCAAATCAACTTTTTTTGGAATAAACACGCCATTCATCATAGTAGCGAAGATTTTAATTTAGCCTGTGCCTTGCGTCAAAGTATTTCTTCCTTTGTCAATCTATTTACCTTTTTCTTATTGCCTGCCGCTATTTTGGGTATTCCCGCCGATGTGATTGCGGTAATAGCTCCTATACACTTATTTGCTCAGTTTTGGTATCATACCCAACATATCGGCAAAATGGGTTTCTTAGAAAAAATCATTGTTACACCTTCACATCACCGCGTACACCACGCAATAAATCCTGAATATTTGGACAAAAACCATTCTCAGATTTTTATTATTTGGGACAAACTTTTTGGTACATTCCAAGAAGAACTGCCCAATGTTCCTCCTGTATATGGCATTACGCGCCCTGTTGATACTTGGAATCCAATTAAGATTAATTTCCAGCACCTTTGGTTATTAGCCAAAGACGCTTGGCATACTTCCAATGTTTGGGACAAGTTCCGAATCTGGTTTATGCCTACTGGCTGGCGACCCGCAGACGTAGCAGAACGCTATCCTGTAAAAAAAATAGAAGATGTATATCATTACAAAAAATACGAACCACAGCACTCCCCCTTATTGAGTGTATGGGCTTGGTTACAATTCACAGCCGTTACATTATTAGTATTTTATTTCTTTGGCAATTTAGGCACTATCAGTTCTCCTTATATTTTTGTATATGGTGGTTTTATTTTCTTGTCAGTATATAGTTATACCGAACTCATGGACAGAAACCCCTTTGCGCTTGCATGGGAAACAATAAAAAACTTGTTGGGATTATGGTTTATGATATATACAGGAGATTGGTTTGGGCTAAGTGCTAACCTATTTGATGCAGGGAAATTTGTCTTAGGCGCATATTTTATTTTGGCTACCTTAGTTACTGCTTATTTTGTATTTTTTGAAATCCGCAATGACTGGAAGGCTTCAGGCAAAATTGCATGGAGATTATGACATACGTCGTTTTCCTATTTTTCTAATTTTCTTGTCGAGATTTGATATAATAATGCCATAGCAAGTAAGTAGCGATAGAACGATACGGTTTTGCCTCATCTGCAAAATTGAGTATTTCATCTCTTGAACCGTTCTCAGAAACTAATCGCGCTTGTTTGAGGGCTTTCACTATCGCTAAATCCCCAGCAGGGAAAATATCTAACCTATGCAAACTCAATAGTAAATAAACATCAGCAGACCACTCCCCCAGTCCCTTGACCTTGGTGAGAGCAGTTCTTATTTCATTATCTGTCTTTTGATTGAGCGTTTCTATAATGAGATTTTTATTTTGGATTTCATACGCCAAATCTCTCGCATAAATCGTTTTTTGGCGGCTAAAATAACATTCTTTCATCTCCATATCCGTCAATTCAAGCAATTTTTCAGGAGTAACTTCTCCCAATTTTTGCAATAATCTATCGTATGCCGCCTGCGCCGAAGCCAAAGAAACCTGTTGTTCTAAGATAATTTTTAATAGAGTAGCAAAATTAGGCTCCCTATGCCAAAAAGGAGGATATCCGTACTGCTGGACAATCAATTGATAGAAAGCATGCTGTGCGACTAATTTATCTACCAGTAACGGCAGAGTTTCTTCTGTAAAAGTATTGATAAGCATTGGTTTATATAAAGATTAAGGTAATATTTTATTTACTATTTTATCACTCATATTTATTAGCAGGTACAAAAGTATAAAAATCGTTTATAGACTAAATAAATTATTCAAGACTTAATTTGAAAAAATTAATTGTTGTCTTGTTTTTTTGTAAATTGCATAGCTTCTACTAAAATTTTATACCGTATATACTCTTTTATTCTTATATCAAGAATAGCATACAAACAAATCCTTCTTAAATATTGGTCATACTCAAATATTTATATTATAGTTTCATTGAATTATCGTACTAAAATAGATTTCATGAGCAAAGAAGAAGAATTATTAGCCGAAATTAAAAAATTAAAATTTGAGAACGAACTACTTTCTGCCCAAATCAAATTAAAAGGAGCAAATGTGAATAATCATCATGCTCCTAATCATTCTTTTCATACCCTCGAACAATTAACCTCTTATACCATTAATCACACCAATGATATGATTTGTTGGGTCAATGAAAAGGCAGAAGTTGTATATGCGAATGAGGCTCTTTGTAATCAATTAGGCTACCAACGCACCAGCGCACTTGGCTTCAAAATCAATGATTTGGATACGAACTACAATCCTGATACTTGGAAAGATTTTTGGAAAAACTTGAAAAGTAATACTTCTATCAAATACGAATCCGCAACTCGTACCAAGCAAGGAGAACTCATTCCAACAGAAATCACCGCTAATTTTTTTATTTTTGAAAATACAGAATATAACTGTTCTTATATAAAAGTTATTACCGAACGAAAGCAAGCCCAAGAAAAAATCAAAGTCCAAGAACTTAGAGAAAAAGCACTCATCAAAGCAATTCCTGACCATATCATATTAATGAATGAAAAAGGACTTTACATAGACTTCCGAAAAGGGCGAGGAATTACCAATACGCCCGAAGAAAGTCTAATAGGGACTAATATCTATGAGGCAAATTTCCCTAAAGATATAGCAGAACTTATTGTAAATCATGCCAATAAAGCCATAGAAACAGATGAGGTACAGACCATAGAATATAGTTTGGATTTCCCTAATAATTCTCACGTATTTTTTGAATCTCGCGCTGTTCGCTATGCTTCCAACTTGGCTTTCCGAATAGTTAGGGATATTACAGAGCGAAAACAAGCCGAAGAAAAGATAAGAATAGAGGAAGAAAGAAAAAATGCACTCTTGAGAGGAATTCCTGATATTATTTTTATCATGGACAACCAAGGTAACTACTTGGATATGAGAGGAGGGAATAATTTTGGATTCATGACAGAGCGGCAAATATTAGGAAAGAACATCATAGATATTATGCCTGTCCACATAGCCCAACTCATTCTTGATGCCAACCAAAAAGCCATAGAAACAGGAGAAATCCAAACGATAGAATACGAACTATCTTATGCAGATACAAGCAAACATCACTTTGAATCTCGCTCTCTCCAATATAGTAGCAATCAAATTTTGAGGATTGTACGTGAGGTTACACAAAAAAAGCAATATGAGGAAAAAATAAAAATTCGCGAACAACACAAGAGAGCTATCTTACAAGCCATCCCTGATATGATTTTTATGATGAGCGAACAAGGAGATTATTTGGACTTTAGAGGTGGACGCGGAAAAGTATTTATCAACCCAGAAACCATCATAGGCACTAATATTTTAGACTCTAACGTACCCAAAGAAGTAGCCCAACTCATTTTAAAAGCGAACCAAAAAGCCATAGAAACAGGTGAAGTTCAAACCATAGAGTACCAACTACTTTTCTCTGATGGATTTATGCGCCACTACGAATCCCGCTCGGTCAAATACAGTGATAATCAAATCCTTAGAATAGTTAGAGAAATTACAGAAAGTAAATTGGTGCAATTAGAAAAGAACCAGCTTTTGCAAGAAACACAATTGCTTAACGAAGAACTCAGAGCAAGCGAAGAGGAAATAAGACAGACCTTAGAACACACCATAGAATTAAAAGAAGAAATAGAAAAAAGAGAAATTGCTCTCTTACAAGTTAATGAAGACTTAGTCATTCAAAACAAACAATTATCTCATTACCGCCATATTGTTTCCCACAATTTACGCTCTCCTGTTGCCAATATTTTAGGGCTAATTAACGTATTCAAAATGGGTTTGTTTTCCCAAGAAGAAATGCCTCTTATGCTCGAAAAACTCCAAAAAGCAGTCAATAAGTTGGACAATATTTTATTTGACCTGAATGATGTACTCTCCCAAACCCAAATCATTCAAGAAAATAAACAACTCATAGATTTGGCAAAAGAAGTCCAACACGTAGAAAATACTTTGAAAATGCAGATTTATCAAAGTAATACTAAGATTGAAACAGATTTCTCAAAAATAACTCAGATATATACCTTAGAAAGCTTTATAAGAAGTATTTTTCAAATATTAATCAGTAATTCCATCAAATACTGCAAAGAAAATCAATCGCCTTCTATATTTATCAGTAGCAAGCAGTTAGACAATTATATTTGTATTTCTTTCAAAGACAACGGATTAGGCATTGACCTAAAAAAATATGGAAATGATTTATTCAATTTATATAAACGTTTTCATCCTCACATCGAAGGCAAAGGCGTAGGGCTTTATTTGGTCAAAACACAAGTAGAAATGTTAGGTGGGAAAATAGAAGTAGAAAGTGAAGTGGGCAAAGGAACAACCTTTAGTGTTTTCTTAAAATAAGTCTTTGTATCGATAAAATTTATAGTAATTTGTAAATCAATAGATTAAAAAATAATCACACATTTTATCCCACAAAACCATACAACAAAAAAGCCACATAACATCTATGTGGCTTTTTTATTCTATTTGTAATAAAATTAGGCTTCAGAATAAAAATCAATGATTTCTCCTTCCGCTAATTTCACAATTGCCTTCTTGTATTTGGGCTTGCGACCTTGAGCAACGCCAGATTTAGTAAAACGTACTTTTTTCTTTCCAGCAACCACCATTGTACGTACACTATCCACATTCACACCATACATTTGCTCAACGGCTTTCTTAATCTGGATTTTGTTAGCTTTTACATCTACTACAAATCCATATACGCCTTTCTCATTCATTTTGGCAACTTTCTCAGTCAATAAAGGTCTTTTTAAAATTTCCATTGGATTTAAAGTATTTTAGTTGGCTAACATTTGATTAATCTTTTCTACCGAACCTTCACAAAGTATAAGGTTTTGAGCATGAAGTATATCATGAGTATTCAAAGAATCTGCTGTTACTACTTTTGCATTTTGCAAGTTGCGAGACGAGAGATATACATTAGAATTGTAGTTTGGTACTACTAACAATGTTTTTTTATCTGCTAACGAAAGTGCAGAAAGTAATTGGAGATATTCTTTGGTTTTTGGCGCAGCAAAAGAGAAGTTTTCCAATATAGTAATTGAAGATTCTTTTGCCTTATAAGCCAAAGCTGAGCGTCTTGCCAATTGTTTCAATTTCTTATTCAATTTGAAGCTATAATCTCTCGGTCTTGGTCCGAAGATTCGTCCTCCGCCTTTGAATTGAGGATTTTTTACACTACCAGCACGCGCCCCGCCTGTACCTTTTTGTTTCTTTAATTTTTTTGTAGAACCAGAAACTTCATTACGTTCTTTTGATTTGTGTGTTCCTTGTCTTTGATTTGCCAAGAACTGCTTCACATCTAAATAGATGGCATGATCATTTGGCTCGATTCCGAAAACAGCATCTGATAACGTAACTACTTTACCTGTTTCTTTTCCACTTGTGTTTAATACTGCTAATTCCATTTTCTTTCAGGAGTTTAATAGTAGAATTTGTTTTCAGGAATTATTTCTCGATAAGTAAGAAGGAGTTTTTTGCACCTGCTACCGAACCACTAATTACCAAAAGATTTGCTTCTGGAATTACTTTCAAAATTTTCAGGTTTTGAGCCTTTACTCTTGCATTACCCATACGACCAGCCATACGCTGACCTCTAAATACCCTTGCGGGGAACGAACAAGCACCATTAGAACCAGGGTGTCTCTGACGGTTGTGCTGACCGTGAGTTTGTCCACCTACCCCACTAAAGTTGTAGCGTTTGACAACACCTTGGAAACCTCTACCTTTGCTTGTACCAATGACATCAACAAAATCACCTTCGACAAAAACATCAGCTATAGTAAGCGTATCTCCTAAGTTTACGCTCTTAGCAAACTCTTTGAATTCTGCTAATTTACGTTTTGGAGTAGTATTCGCTTTTTTGAAGTGACCCAACAGAGGAGATGATGTATTTTTTTCTTTTTTTTCTCCAAATCCAAGTTGGATTGCTTCATAGCCGTCTTTGTCCATAGTTTTTACTTGCGTAACTACGCAAGGACCAGCCTGTACTACTGTGCATGCGACATTACGTCCATCGGCACTTATCACGCTAGTCATTCCGATTTTTTTACCTATGATACCAGACATTGATTGAATGTTAAGTAATTAATCAATTATTAAATTTTTGGACTGCAAAGGTAGGCACTTTTTCAAGATAATCAAATGTTTTATGAAATAATTATTCCATAAAATAAAAAAAGTAGCTATCCTTTGAAGAATAGCTACCTTAAACTATTAATTTCAATCAATATCCCTTAGTTAATAGGATAGGTGAAAATCTGAGAGCCAATTCTTACATCTTCTGTCGCGCCTTTGAAGTTCATGCGTTTTACGCCTTTTACTTCTATGATAAGACGATCGCCGGGTTGTGATTGACTTGCAAATTGAGTAACATCTGCCGTCTCACTTGTTACCTTCATAGGTGAACCTATCAATCTTCTGCCACGCGCTAAAGAGATTTCCCAACCTACAACTTTGTATCTTGCATCTTTTGGAATAGCATCTTTGATACTTTGTTCTGCCAAAGCCTTAGCTGTCAAAGATCTTGGACAAGGTCCTCCTACTTTCACATCTAATTGCTTTGTACCACTAAATACCTCAATATCAGGTTTTGGTAATAAACGAACAGGGAAGTGTTCTACACCTATTACAGTACCACCGCTACTTACTGTCAAATCTACTTTAGCCGCACTTGGAACAATAATAATATCCCCTTTCTTAGCTCCTTTGATAACTTCAGCACTTGACGCTGAAAAAGAAGGGTCATAATTAACACCTAAGGCAGGAACTTGTACACTCAGCTCATTACCGCAATTCAAATACAATGCTTTTACAGTCGCAGATTGGATTTGGATTACAGGTTTAGCCACTACATACTCTTGTTCTACCTTAAATGTTGTATCAGTACCACGAGTAGTTCTAATCGTAATAGCACCTTGCCATGATTTTTTCTCATTTCCTTCCTTATCGTAATTAGAACCGCTTGCTTTAAACTCAATATGTCCTATGCCGTTTTCTAATTTTACAGCACCTACGCTTGAACTCATTTTAGGGACAATATTAGAAGCTGAGGCGGCAAGGAATAATGTTGCTTTGTACATTGTACCAGCCGCAACTACTTTAGATTCAGCATTAGCCATTGCCACAATCTTGTCAAACTTTACATCTACTTGACCTACTTTGGTAGAAATTACTTCCATTGCTTTTGCTTCATAACGAGCTACTTGAGTTTCCATTTCACTCATAATCGCTAAAGCCGCTACCAATGGAGTGTTCCCAAAGTTAATATTTGCAAAGTCTTTACTTTTGTGGTCAGGATTGTTCTTATACTGTTCCATTTCACTTGCTTCGAGAGCTATTCTTGTTTGTAATTGCTTACCAAGAGCAGTATCCATCTCAGAAATTTTCTTTGCAAAAGCATTCAAGTCTGTTTGTAACTTATATGCTCTTCCCAATTTGCTTCCTTCAGGTCCTATCATAAAGTTCATCACCATATCATAGTCCTTTCCGTTCAACAATTCCCCTGTTTTAGGGTCTCTACCTCCAGTATGATCAACTAACTCTTGACGGAGTTTTTCTATCTCATTGATCATTTTACTGGTTTCTTCTTTTACTTCGCTTGCTTTTTTGAGATAAGCTAAATCACCAGGACGACTTCCTTCATCTTTCACTTTCTTGTCCATCGCAGTGAACACTTTTGCAGATGCATCTCTGGAAACGTGCATAGCATGTTGTAAGCTCTCATCAATAAAGACAAACTTTTCAAGAACGGCGTTACTCACTTGTAACGCTAATAGGGCAGTAAGTACCAGGTACATCAGACCTATCATTCTTTGTCTCGGCGTTTCTTTAAGACCAGCCATGTAACTATATTATTTGGTTTAAAAGATTAAACAATATTTTAAAGTAAATTAGAAAATATAGATTACTGACCTCTCATTGCAGTAAGCATATTGCCATATATTTTATTCAAAGATGTCAAGTTTGTTGTCAGTTTAGACATTTGTTCTTTGAATATTTGTGATTCTTTACTTGCATCAGCCATACTTTCCATTGCAAGAGTAAGGTTACTATAAAACTTATTCATTGCTTTTAAGTGACTGTTTGCGTCTTTCAATTCCATTTCATAAACCGCATTCAAAGCACCCAAGTTTTTAGTAATTAACTGAACTTGAGAGTGATACTCTTTCGCATCTTTAGAAGCATTAGACATTTCTGTCATTGCTGTGATTGTAGTAGAGTACGCTTTGTTGAGATTTGCCATAGAAGAAGCCGCTTCTCTTACGTTTTTAGTATATTCGTTAGAAGCAGAAGATGCGTCTGTGATGTCTCTCATTTTCAATGCTGTTTCATTTAATGTCTTGATGCCTTGACCGAAGCTTTTGAAAGACTCGGTGCTTAAGTTTGCTTCTCCAAGCATTTGTTCAAGACCTACTAACGCAGCAACACCAGCTTTGTTACTACTTGTCTCAGGCAATTTACCAAAAGAATCTTCTGGTGCATCAGGAGCTAATTGAGGATAGACTCTTTCCCATTCGTAATGGACTTCTGGAGGAGGAACAGGTTGGAAGGCGGTCAAAAGAAATATGCCAGCCTCAGTAAGCAGACCCGCAGTCAATAACTCTCCTGCAAAAGGCCAGTGCATAATCTTGAATAATGCACCAACGATAACGACAGCTGCACCAATACTGATTAGCTTTGGTACAATTACTCTGTAGAATTTTTCAAGGCTTGTTTCACGTACTTTACTCATTGTGTTTGGTTTTAATTAATAGTTGTTGATATAATCATTTTTAAGATTTTCTAAAAAAACATCTGAATAGAATAAATTTTAAGATTACCCAGATTCATTAAGGGAAAATAAATACACTTAATCAACGACAATTTTATGTAAAACTTTTTAAAGTTACAAAAATTGTTGGTTTTTTTATATTTATATCATTAAAAACTTATATAAGAGATAATGATTAAACTGCATTCTTGCCTATATGAAGTTTCAAAGTTATAAAAAAAGAAAATACTTTTAAAAGCATTTTGAGAAATATTTTATTAAGGTAGGTATTAATAATTAGACTGTTCAAATTGGGTATATTGAAATTTTAGTAAAAAGTAATAAGTATGAACCCTTATGCACTCACACTTCAAATTTGAACAAATTTTGTTCCAAAAATCCTATTTTATATATTTTTGTCTTAATTTATTATAGATGATTGAATTTTTTTATCTCTTTACTTAAGTAGCTGTTGGAAATTGTATATCCGCCAAAGACGAATATACAATTTTTAACGATTAGCATTATATTACTAAGAACTGACTTAGATAATTTCTGCTTGTCAATATTGCATTATGCACATCTACTTGCGAGCCTTCATACGCCTTGTCCTCGACCTCTATACAAACGGCACCTCTGTATCTGACCGTAGTAAGTGCAGAAAAGAAATCGCGCCATCTTACATCTCCCAGCCCTGGTAGCTTGGGCGAATGATATTCTAAAGGTGTTGCCATAATCCCCACGCGATTGAGTTTGTCTTTGTAAACTTTTGCGTCTTTGAGGTGAATATGATGCAGTCTTTCTTTGTATTGATAAATAGGAGCTACCTCGTCCATCATCTGCCAAATCAGATGCGAAGGGTCATAGTTCAATCCTAAAATGGGAGAGGGTATGATTTCAAACATC
>JALOMS010000094.1 GCA_025455345.1 Thermoflexibacter sp.
CGATATTTTTGAGAAAGGAACTTTCCGCCAGCAGTCTGTGGCTGGTGTAAACTGGATGAACGATGGCAAGTTTTACTCTGCCCAAGAGGAAAATGACATCGTTAAATATGATGTTACTACTGGACAAAGGGTAGAAACTATTTTCAAGGGGGCAGACCTTAATCCTTCTATCAATTTTGTAGGGTATGAGTTGAGTGCCGACGAAAAGAAAATCCTTTTTATGACAGGTTTTGAGTCTATTTATCGCCGTTCTTTTAAGGCAAACTACTACGTTTATGAACTCTCTACCAAGCAGTTGAAAGAACTCTCGAAGAATGGGAAACAATCTTATGCGACCTTTTCCCCTGATGGGAGCAAGGTTGCTTTTTGTAGGGATAATAATCTATTTTTCGCTGACTTGCAAAGTGTTGCAGAAACTCAAATCACCTCTGATGGAAAATGGAACTTCACCATTAACGGTAGTGCTGATTGGGTGTATGAAGAAGAATTTGGCTTTTCTAAGGCATTTTTTTGGTCGCCAGATGGTCAGAAAATTGCGTTTTACACTTTTGATGAGAGCAAAGTGCGTGAATTTAATATGCAAATGTGGCGCAATGGCAAGCTCTATCCTGATGACTACAAATTCAAGTATCCCAAAGCAGGCGAAGCAAATTCTGAAATTACCATTTCTATTTATGACTTAAAAAGTAGTAAACTTACCAAAGTAGATATTGGGTCAGAAAAGGATATTTATATTCCAAGAATCAAGTGGACAAACGACAGCAATGTACTGGCAGTATTGAGAATGAATCGCTTACAAAATAAGCTGGAAATCTTACACGCCAACGCAAGCACAGGCGCAAGTCAAGCAATACTCACCGAAGAAAGTCCGCAATACTTAGAAGCAGATTTTTTTGATGACGTTACTTACCTCAAAGACGGCAAGCATTTCATCTATACTTCTGAAAAAGATGGCTACAAACACCTCTATCTTTATGACATGACAGGAAAGATAGTGCGACAGATTACCACAGGGAACTGGGAAATGGTGAGCTTTTTAGGCATAGACGAAAAACAAAAAAATCCTATTCTATATTTTACTTCTACGGAAGTTTCTCCATTGGAGCGTCATTTTTATAGCATAGATATTCAAGGAAAAAATAAGAAAAAATTAAGCGCGGAAAAGGGTACGAATACGCCAAATATTAGTAAGGACTTCAAATATTATATGCTTTATCACAGCAACGCACAAAGCCCGCTCAGAGTTACGCTTTGGGGAACCGCAAAAAATACACTTATCAAAGAACTAAAAAATAACAACGCACTCTTAGAAAAGTGCAAAGAGTACAAAGTTAGCCTCAAAGAGTTTTTCCAATTCAAAACACCCGACGGCACAGACTTGAACGGTTATCTACTCAAACCTGCCAATTTTGATGCTACTAAAAAATATCCTGTTTTGATGTTTGTTTATGGGGGACCTGGTTCTCAGCAAGTGGCAGATAATTGGGGTGGGGTAAGTTGGTTTAACTTGTTGAATCAAGCGGGCTACATAGTGGCTTGTGTGGACAATAGAGGAACGGGATTCAGAGGAGCTACATTCAGAAAAGTAACCTATGCTAACTTGGGCAAATACGAAGTTCAAGACCAAGTAGATGCCGCAAAATACTTAGGTTCAATGCCTTACATAGATAAGAGCCGCATAGGTATTTACGGTCATAGCTATGGTGGTTATATGAGTACACTTTGTCTTTTCTTAGGCGCAGATGTGTTCAAGGCGGCAATCGCAGGCGCGCCCGTAACCAATTGGCGATATTACGACACGATTTATACAGAAAGATACTTAAAACGCCCACAAGACAATGCAGACGGTTATGACAAGTATTCTCCTGTTTATCACGTAGATAAGCTGAAAGGTGCATACCTCATCATGCACGGCACAGGCGATGACAATGTACATTTCCAAAATGCAGTTGCCTTACAAGAAGCATTGATTAGGGCAGGAAAGCAGTTCCAATCTTTTTATTATCCTGACCGCAATCACGGCATTGGTGGGAATAATGCAACGATGCACCGCCACCAATTGATGACTGATTTTGTGATAAAGAATTTGTAAGAGGAGAACAGATTGATGATTAAATTACCAAACTTTGTCAAAGTTTGGTAATTTATCCCAAAAATTGCTATTCTAATACTCCGTATTTATTACAAATAGGGCAGTTTTCTTTTTTATGTCCACGGGCAGGGCAAAAACTTCGACCAAAAAAAATTATTTGTAAATGTATCTTATTCCAAGATTCCATAGGAAAAAGTTTTTTGAGGTCTTCTTCTGTTTTTTCTACATTTTTACCATTGGATAAGCCCCAACGCTCTGCCAAACGATGGATATGTGTATCTACGGGAAAAGCGGGTACTCCATACCACTGGGACATGACGACGGAAGCGGTCTTATGCCCTACCCCAGAAAGTTCTTCTAACTCCTCGAAAGTATTAGGAACATTGCCCGCGTATTTTTGTACTAAAACATTGGAGAGGTCGTAAATCGCTTGCGACTTGCGAGGTGATAGTCCACACGGTCTAATAATTTCTCTAATTTCTTCTACACTTAATAGAATCATTTGAAAAGGATTATCCGCTTTTGCAAATAGAAAAGGAGTAACTTTATTGACTCTTTCATCAGTACATTGGGCAGATAAAAGTACGGATATAAGCAAGGTATAGGCATCTTTGTGCTGAAGAGGAATCGGAGGATTAGGAAAATAATAATCTAAAATATCTGCTATTTCTTTTGCTTTTTGTTCTAAAGTCATAAGTAAATGGTGAATGTTTGATAAGATAAAAACAGAATCAATACAATTTTTCTACTGTAAAGGTTTTGTTTTTGTATCTCCTTTAAGGTATTTGTTCAAAAACTTAACTTTGGCGCGACAGGCTTCGATTTCATTTTCTCTCTTTGCAAAAAAATATGCTTCATCGGGGAAAATCAAATATTCGTGAGGAATCTGATTGATTTTCAATTCATTGATGATTTGGTCTGTCTCTGATTTAGGGACTCTTGGATTATTGGCTCCTTGTACAATCATCAAAGGGCGCGTAATCTGATTAGCAAAAAACAAAGGAGATTTTTTATGCAATTCCGCAGAGTCTGTTTGAGGATTGCCCAATTTTTTATAAAGTAGAGGTTTAATAACTTGGGCAGAAGCAGGCATATTCTTGAGCATTTTGTACCAATTGGTAATGCCAAACAAATCAACACCTACTGCAAATTCGGTAGGCTCAAAAGCCAAGGCGGCTAAGGTAATATAACCTCCATAAGTTCCAGCCCCTACGATACCAATTTTGCCCTCTGCGATAAAATCCATCTTCTCCAGATACTTCTTACCTGCAATATAATCTTTCAAATCTACCTCTCCCACTTTTCCATCATCTGCCTCTGCAAAAGTCTTTCCATAGCCATAGCTACCTCTGTTATTGACAGCAAGCACCACATATCCTTGGTTCACAAGGTATTGGATAGAAGGCGTATAAGTAGCTCTGCTTTGCCCACTCAAGCTACTATGCACCCATACTACGGCAGGTACTTTTTGCCCAGTTTTTAGGTGAAGTGGTTTGTATAGCAAGGCAGGAATTTCCAATCCATCAAAAGAAGGAAACTTGACAAATTCAGGTTCTGACAAATCTCTATGGTCTAAGACAGAATTAATAAGGCTGTTTATTTTTTTAAGTTCTTGGTTTTCAAAATTATATAGATACAAATCATTGGGAGAAGTAGGAGTATTGAGTATAAAACAAACATATTTTTCATCTTTAGAAAAATTAACCATACTTATATCTCCGCAGGGAAGGTTTGGAATTTTTATTTGCTCATTATCAGTATTTTTATAAATTTTTAATTTTGTCTGAGCGTCTTCGTTGATAAGCAAAGCGCGATAGGTATTTTTGGGTGAGAAGAATACATCTGTAATATCCCAATTTTCTTTTGTAATAATTTCTTGTTGTCCGCTTTCAAAATCATAACTCTTCAGATAGTAAAACTCATTATCATGATTGGTCAAAAAATATAACTTTTTCTCGTTATCTGTTGTACCTACAGCCCAGTTAGCAGATGCAACACTGTCTCCAATAATTTTTTGTGTTGCATTACTTTTTTTATTATGCAAATAAATTTCTGAGTGATTTTTTGTGTACATCTTACCCAAAACCAAATAATTCTCATCTTTACTCATTCCTTCTATCTCATAGCCATCTTTATTCTCAAAGAGTAAAGTAGGATTCAAGTCTTTTTTGTTCAGATTAGCAATGTCTAATTTGTAAATATCAAAATAGCGATTATCTCTTTTATTGCACAAGTAATAAAAAGATTTCTTGTCTTCGCTCCACCTCATAAAGATAGACCTTGAGGTAGAATCGGGGGTTACATCTATGGAAGTCCCGTCCAAATTCCTTACAAAAATATGGGATACATCTAAACTTAGTTCCAGAGAATATAGGATTCGTTCGTCTTCAGGGAAATAGGAAATTCCATAAGCGGCATTAGTTGCATAATCAGTCATTGCGGAGAGTTTGCCGTCTTTGAGTAAGAGTGCATAAACATTAAAAATGCCATTTTTATTGGTAGAAATGAGAATCTTCTCACCGTTGGCGGAGAAAGTTGGTTTTTTGAGATAGGGAGTGTTATAAAAGTCTTCTACGGCGTATTGTTTGTTCTTAGTAAATGAGCCTTTGTCCAATGCGTTAGGCGTACAAGCAAGGGTTAAAATAGAAAGAATTGCCAATATACATAAATGCTGTTTCTGTTTTATACCACTCGCAGTCTTATTAATTTCCTTCATATTAAATTAATCTTGTAAACATATAATCATTTTTTAGTGTGTGAAGTTCCTGAATTTGATGATAGGAGATATGAATGTGCAGCGTGAATATTCAATCCAACGCAAAACTGATAATTTTATTTGATTTTAAGAAATAATTAAGCACATTATTACATAAGCCTCAGCGAAATTTCTTGAGGCATCATTTTATTTTGCTTACTCCTGTTCGCAGTAAGTAGCACAAAGGCAGATAGACTCTAAAAAGCCAATAATTTGATTAGGATTGCTTTGAAAAAACACTTGACTTGATTCTTCCTTCTATTATAAAGTAATATTTTTCTATTTTAAGTGAAAATGAAGTGCTATATATTGAAAAAAATATAAAATCAAAGTCTTGTTTTTTAATATATTAACAATATTTATTTCATTTTTTTTGATTAAAAATCTCATGTAATAAATAATGGCTGTATAACATTAAATTAACACTTTTTTTCAAAAAATATTATAGAAAATTAGTAAAGTGTAATTTTCTATTTTTTTATAAATAGTTAAGTCTTTGTTTCTATGATACTTGTATAAATATTTTTTTTCTCACATCATATTTTTTTCATAGAAGTATTTATTTTTCCCTTCCTCCCCAATTTCACAATACGATAAAGGTGTGTTTGCTCTCAATACATCTTAGTAGCTTACCTTTGACACTTGGAAAAAACAAAAATTCCTTAGAAAAACAAAAAGTCAAACTTTATGAAAAACAATTTTTACAAGATTCTGCTATTTTTAGGAGTAGCGATTAGTTTTTTACTTTCTACAAGTGTGTATGCACAAGATAGAACGCTTCGTGGGAAGGTTACTATTGCGCTTACTGGAGAAGATTTCCCAGGGGTGAGTGTGTTTGTCAAAGGTACGACCGTTGGGACTGTTACAGGAACAGACGGCACTTATAGCTTACGACTACCTGCCAATGCTAATACCATTGTTTTTTCATTTGTAGGGTATAAGAGCATGGAAGTTGCTATTGCTGGACAGAATACCATTGATGTACAGATGACAGAAGATGTACAAAATCTCAATGAGGTAGTCGTTACTGCCTTAGGGGTAGAAAAAGAAAAGAAGGCATTGGGTTATGCTACACAGACGATTCAAAGTGCTGATTTGGTGCAGGCGCGTGAAACCAATTTAGTAAACTCTTTGGCAGGTAAAATTGCTGGGGTTACCGTAGTAGGCAACCCAACAGGGATAGGCGGCTCCGCCAGAGTGATTATCAGAGGGGAACGCTCTTTGAATATCAATAACAATCAACCTTTGTTTGTAGTAGATGGTGTACCGATTAGCAATAATAACTATGGCTCATCTGGTAGGAGCAATCAAGAGGCTGATTACGGGAATGGAGCTGGTTTTATCAATCCTGATGACATAGAGTCTATGACAGTGCTAAAAGGTGGAGCGGCTTCTGCTTTGTACGGTTCTCGTGCTAATAATGGTGTAATAGTAATTAAAACAAAGTCGGGTAAAGGAACAAAAGGCATTGGAGCAACAGTAAATACTACACTTACTTTTGAAAATGTTCTACGCCTGCCTGAATACCAAAATGTGTATGGTCAAGGATTGGGTGGTGTATTTGATTTTAGAGATGGGAATGGCGGCGGCTTGGCAGATGGGGTAGATGAAAGCTGGGGACCAGCCTATAACGGACAGCTCATCAGGCAGTTTAACTCACCTACTTCCAATGGTTTTCGTGGTGGTGATGTGGGCAATCTGAATACAAGAATAGGTCCTGTAAACTTGTCGGCACAATTGGCGGCAAGGGGCGAGATACAAGGCACGCCTTGGGTAGCGCAACCAGATAACGTTAAAAACTTTTTCCAAACAGGACTGACCTTCACACAAAACGTAGCCTTGGCGGGAAGCAATGAAAATGGAGATTTTCGCCTCTCTTATACTTATTTAGACCAAAAAGGTATCGTACCTAACACAGATTTGAATAGAAACACTTTTGCTTTTGCAGGTGGTTATAATTTGAGTAAAAGGCTAAAAGCGCGTGCTGTGGTGAACTACATCAAAAACACAAGTGGAAATAGACCCAATTTGAGCTATGGTACAGAAAATATCATGTACTTGTTCAACTGCTGGTTAGGTCGTCAAGTTGATGTACAAGCTATGCAAGATTATTGGCAGGCTGGTCGCGAGGGACTGAACCAGTATGGTTTCAATTACAATTACCACGACAACCCTTACTTTAACGTTTTTGAAAACACCAATGGACAAAGCTTGGACAGGATGTATGGTAATCTTTCTTTGACTTATCAGTTCACCGATTGGCTAAACTTGATGGTACGTAGCGGCACAGATTTTAGTAATGAGTTTCGCGACCGCCGCCGTGCTTATAGTACGCAAAGATTCCCGTTAGGAAGTTACAGAGAAGAAAAAATCTTTTATGAAGAACGCAACACAGATTTCTTGCTAAGTGCCAATAAAAATCTAAGTGAGAGTTTTTCTCTTTCTGCTAACTTCGGTGGCAACACACTCACGCAGGTATTTAATAGTTCTGATGTTTCTGCGCCAGAATTAGCTGTTCCAGGAGTATATAGTCTGGGCAACTCTCGCGTGGCTATTCAGTCATCTGCTTTCCGTTCTAAAAAACGTATTAACAGTTTGTATGGTTCTACCCAATTAGGCTATAAAAATTTCTTGTATTTAGATTTGTCTGTTCGTAATGACTGGTCAAGCACTTTGCCCAAAGGAGAATGGAGCTATTTTTATCCTGCCGCAAACCTTAGTGCTGTGATTAGCGACATGGTAGAGCTACCCAAATTGATTTCTTTTGCTAAGGCTCGTGTGGGGGTTGCCCAAGTAGGTAACGATACTCAGGCGTACCAATTACAGGCTGTCTATAATGCAGAAACACTCGTCAAAGGGCTTCCTTCTTATGGAGAGTCTTCTGTAATTCCTAATTTGAATTTGAAACCAGAACTCAGTACCTCCTTTGAGGCAGGCATAGATGTTCGCTTGTTAGAAGGTCGTATAGGCATTGATTTTACTTATTACAACACCAGAAGTAGAAATCAAATCATAGGTATTCCTTTATCAAACACAACAGGTTACAGTTCTCGTATCATCAATGCGGGCTTAATAGAAAATAGAGGCATAGAACTTATGCTTAATATAGTACCTGTCCAATTGGAAAATAGCCTAAGATGGTCAATAGACTTTAATTTCTCTCGTAACCGTAGTGAAGTAAAAGAGTTGGCAGACGGAATCCAAAATTTCGTGATGGCAAGTCGCTACCTGAGCGTAGAAGCAAGAGTAGGTGGCAGAATGGGAGATATGTATGGCATTGGCTTCGCTCGCGTACAGAATACAGACCCTAATGCCAAATACTATGACCCGACAGGACAGTTTGTTGGACAAGTAGTTTATAATACGGCTGGCAAACCCGTTCCTACTGACCGAGTGATAAACTTGGGCAACTATAATCCAGATTGGATGTTAGGCATTACCAATACTTTAAGTTATAGAGGTATCAATTTTAGCTTCTTATTCGACATTCGCCAAGGAGGTAAAGTATATTCTCATACACAGACCGTTGGTCGTGAAGGGGGTATGATTATAGAAACCTTAGAAGGTCGTGCCAATGGCTATGATTTGAGCCAACCAGGGAATGGTGTGATAGGACAGGGCGTAGTTCAAAATGCAGATGGTTCTTTCAGACCTAATGACTTTAAACTCTCTGCACGTGAGTGGCATACTTCTATTACCTTGGGCAGAAGGCTATTAGAAGACATGGTTTATGACGCTTCTTTTGTCAAATTAAGAGAAGTAAGATTAGGTTATACTTTGCCCAATAAGTTCATGGGTAGGCTTCCTTTCAGAGATGTCAGTATTTCTTTTGTAGGTCGTAATTTGTTCTTATGGTCAAATGTACCACATATAGACCCAGAAACAGCTTCTACCGCAGGCGGAACGATTATCCCTGGTGTAGAGTCAGTGGCTTTGCCTTCTACTCGTAGTTATGGCTTCAATCTTGGGTTCAAGTTCTAATTATTATATATCTGATTAATTCATATTTTAACATTGATTTTTATGAAAGTAACTATAAAAAAATTGATTGCTTTGGTATTTTTACTTACTGTATTTAGTGCTTGTACCAATCGTTTCGAGGAAATTAATACCAATCCTAACTCGCCTATTTCGGTGAATTCCAGCCTCTTGCTCCCTCAGATTATCAGAGATATGATGAACTCTACCTTAGGTGAAGCATGGGGTATTGGCAATATTGTGATTCAGCATACAGCTAAAAACCAGTTTGTAAACGAAGACCGCTATCTCTGGGGTGAACTCAACTCTATTTGGAATAACGTATATAGCAATATGCGCGATTTGAAAATTGTCATAGACCAAAGCGAAGCAAGTAACCAAAAAAATTACAAAGGAATTGCCTTAGTATTAAAGTCTTGGATGTTTTCTTTGGCTACGGATTGCTACGGAGATATTCCTTACAGCGAGGCTATCAAAGGAAAGAGTGATGGCATTAATTTTCCTAAATATGACACGCAAGAAAACGTTTATGTAGGAATCTTGGCTGATTTGGCAGAGGCTAATACGATTTTAGGAACAACGGGAGAAATCGTTGCAGGCGACCCCATATTCAACGGGGATATTATCAAATGGAAAAGATTAGCCAACTCTTTACGCTTGCGTTATCTCATGCGTATTTCTAATAAAAGAAACGTTTCGGCAGACATGGCAGCTATTATTAATAACGCAAATACAAATCCCTTGATGACAAGTAATGCGGACAATGCGAATTATAGTTTCTTAGCAAATGCTCCTGACCAATTTCCTTTGTTTACTACGCGTATTGGCTCTTTTAATGAGTTTCGTGCAAGTAAAACTTTAATGGACGTACTGACTGGCTTCAATGACCCACGTAGAAATATTTTTTTCCGTCCAACTCCCGCAACCGAACTTACTCCTTCGGTTGCAGATGACCTGTACGTAGGACTTCCCAATGGCTTAGGGGACGTAGAGGCATTACAGTTCAATGGCGGTCCTCAAAATCAATCTCGCATAGGTGCATTGTTCTATGAAGCGG
Source organism: Thermoflexibacter sp. (assembly GCA_025455345.1). Lineage (GTDB taxonomy): Bacteria > Bacteroidota > Bacteroidia > Cytophagales > Thermoflexibacteraceae > Thermoflexibacter. The sequence goes on from JALOMS010000094.1 coordinate 9,883, forward strand.
CAAATAGCTCACAAGGTTTAGCAATTGCCAAAGGTGTAGTTATGAACTACTCTGAGTTGCAGTTTATCTTAGCAGAAGCCGCAAAAAAGGGACTTATTGGAGGAGGCGACACACAAGCAAGAATCTACTATGAAAACGGCATTAATGCCTCTTTTGCTTACTATGGTCTATCTTTACCTCCCAGCTATTTGACCCAAACGGGTGTGGCTTATGTGCCAGCGAATGCTTTGACACAGATAGGTACGCAAAAGTGGATTGCTTTCTTTTACCAAGGTTTGGAGGCATGGTTTGACTGGCGCAGAACCAACATACCTGCGCTCAGCCCTGCCGCTACCAACCAAACCAATGGAATAATTCCAACACGTTTTATCTATCCGCTAAGCGAACAGTCGCTGAACACTCAAAATAGGAGTGAAGCGGTTACTCGCCAAGGAGCTGACGCTATTACTACAAAAGTATGGTGGCATAAATAAGTAAGTATCTTTTTTTAATTATTACCTATTTTAGAGGTTGTCCAAATAGTTATTTTTGGACAACCTCTTCTTTTTTCCTATTTTTCTCATTTTACAATCTTGACCAGCAGGAAACATTGACAGATTCACAATTTTATCTTTATAAAATGAGAGGATTGATGAAGCACATTATTACATAAGCCTCAGCGAAATTTCTTGCTCAAGGAATATTCATGTATTTATGTGTTTGCAGAGATGCCTGCCATTGTGGATTAGCTTTGACATAATCTACTATCAAAGGCATCATCTTATTTTGTTTGCTCCACTCAGGTTGTAATAGCAACTTACAATCTGCCTTCATCAGAGATACAAAAGAGGTCGCAAAAGCAAAATCACTGGAGTTAAAAACAATTACTTTCAATTCATCTGCTTGATAATAAATGCTTTCATGGGGTTTCTTAAATTTTTTTGGAGAAAAACAAACCCAATTCCACTTGCCTGACAAAGGATAAGCTCCCGAGGTTTCTATATGTGTGCGGAATCCTGCTTCTTGCAGTGATTCGGTGAGAAAATCCAAATTGTACATGAGCGGTTCGCCTCCAGTAATGACTGCAATACGCGCAGGGTATTTACTCGCCTCATTGACAATGTCTTGTACTGATACCGTAGGGTGAGCGGTAGCGTCCCAAGACTCTTTTACATCACACCAAACGCAACCTACATCACATCCTCCCAGGCGAATAAAGTATGCGGCGTGTCCCTGCCATACTCCTTCCCCTTGTATGGTATAAAAAGCCTCCATCAAAGGAAGCGCAATTGTCTTA
>JALOMS010000672.1 GCA_025455345.1 Thermoflexibacter sp.
CAAAGAAAATCAGTATGAATTCAATGTAGAAACCTATTACAAAACCTTGCAAAATCAAATCGATTTCCGCAATGGAGCAAATACTTCTGCAAACGATAAATTGGAAGGTGAATTGCAATATGGAATTGGTCGCGCTTATGGTGTTGAATTAATTTTGAAGAAAAAAACAGGAAAATTAACCGGTTGGGTTGGGTACACCTTGTCGCGAGCGGAACGTAAAATCGACGGAATCAACCAAGGTGATTGGTATGCTGCTAGACAAGATCGCACGCACGACATCTCGGTTGTAGGAATTTATGACATTAACAAAAAACTCTCTGTTTCTGCGCTATTTGTGTTTTACACAGGAAATGCAGTGACTTTCCCTTCCGGAAAATACGAGGTCAATGGCGAAACACAATTCTCTTATACCGAACGAAATGCTTCCCGCATGCCGAATTACCACCGCTTAGATTTGGGCGTAACGTGGATTCGCAAGCAAACAGAAAAATATGAAAGCAGCTGGAATTTCTCGATATACAACGCCTATGGTCGAGAGAATGCTTTCTCCATTCGTTTTGAACAAAATGAAGCCAATCCGAATGTAACAGATGCGGTTCAAGTTTCGTTGTTCCGATGGATTCCAGCAATTACATACAACTTCAAATTTAAATAAGGCATAAAAATCAAAGAGATGAAAAAGATATTTTTTATACTATTTTCCCTAGTTGTCGCGTTGACAATGACTTCGTGCGAAAAAGTAATAGATATAAAGCTAAACGAAGGCGAAACCAAGTACGTAATAGAAGGAGAGTTGGACGATACGAGCCAGCCTTATTATGTAACTATCTCTCAAACAGTAGGTTTCAGTAGTACCAATCAGTTCCCTACTATTTCAGGCGCATTAGTCATCATTTCAGATAATGCAAGCGCAGACACACTGAAAGAAGTGAGCGTAGGGCGTTATGAAGGCAAAAAACTTCGCAGAGTGCAGGGCAACACATACAGGCTTTCTATCAAAATTAAAGACCAAACATTTACAGCAAGCTCTACTATGCCCCAAAAGGTCAATTTAGATTCTTTGGAAATTACAGAGTTAAATCTTTTAGGCAATAGAAGCAAAGCCCTGATTCCCAAGTACAAAGACCCCGTAGGCAGGGGAAATTATTACCGCTTTGTGGAATACATCAATGGGAAAAAATCTAAGGCAATTTTTGTGCAAGACGACCAACAAAATGACGGTGGCGTTTCCAGCAGACCGCTCGCAGGTGGAGATGATGAAAAAAAGGCAGGAGACAGCATAGAGATAGAAATGCAATGTATTGATTCACAAGTATATTTATATTTTTTTAGCTTAGACCAGCTAAGTGGAGGCGGACCTAACAGTTCTGCTACGCCAACCAATCCTGTTACGAACATACAAGGGGGCGCATTGGGCTATTTTAGCTCACATACTTCGCAAAGAAAAGGGGTGAGACTGAACTAATAGATTGTGCTTAAAGAATCAAATTCATCATTAGAGTTTGATTTTTTTATTAAATAACAACTGATTTCCTTATCTTTTTTCATTCTTGCAGGTCTTTTGACCTGCAAGAATGTTGGACATTGGTAGTCAGTAGTTTATCAAAAGAGAAAAGCGTTAAATGAAGTTTTCAAATTGAGAGTATAGCTTTATAAATAGAGGTTAGTACTTCGTAGCATTTGCGTTGGTACTTTGTACCAAGAGAGAAAAAAATACTATTAGGATTTTTCTCAGCCCTATTAGTGGCTGAAAGCCTTAACAGAAACTTAAGGAACGAATATCTTATGAAACCAAATCAGAGTAGGCAATTAATTGATAAACTATTCAAAACTTAGCCAAACAGGAATTTGGATTTTAGTTTCTTAAAAAGCTCAATTGTTGGACTTCATTTTTAAAGCATTTTTGGACAATGATTTTTTCATAAAGGTCAGAGTATATGATACTTACTTCATGTTCGCTGTCCAAAGGCTTTTCTGATATGCTATCTCCATTGAGGTAATAGAGGTATGTTTTCTTTGCTTCTTTGTCTGTAACAGCAAAAATTTCCACATTAGTCCCAAAGTTAAAATATTGTACTATTTTGTTGGAATTGTTCGAATATTCTTTCTCAAAAAGAGTTTTTCCATTTTTACCCAATACACTGATGAGTTGGTTGGTTTGGCGAGCGATTACCCAATCTTGCTTATCTACCTCATCTATGCAAAGCTGGTAATAAGTTTCACTTTCGTCCCTCACAAAGCTCTCACGACCAACGACTTGCCCCAAGAGATTGACTTTGATAAGGTCGCCTTTAGACGACAAAAATATAAGCAAGGTATTAGACAGTAGCGTACCGTATTGGATATAGACAGGGCTAAATATATTGGTATCCTTAAAAGTCATAGGAAAGCCTATATAAGGTTCTCCGTTGCGTTTGAAAGCATTAATCACGCCATTGCGTTGGATAGCGATGATACAGTCTTGTGTTCCTATGCGAATATGAAAAGGCGATTGGACTAAAGGATATAACAAGCGGTTTGGTTGCCAACCGCTTAGTATCTTCCCATCTTTGGAGAACAGATAGATATTGCCTTGGAGGTCAGAAACACAGAAACGATAAGTAAGTGTTTTATCATAATCAATCAGTCCCAAATGTTCTATTGGCTGATTAAAATTATAGGTAATCGGGAAATTAGACAAAATTCTTCCTAAGCGGTCTATGACATAGATTTTTTGTTTGGTCGTTACCAAGTATTGTAGTTTGCCGTTGTTAAGCATATCTACTTGATAAATTTCCTTGACAAGTTCCCCGCCCATAGGAAGAGACCAAAGTTTTTTTCCTTGGGCAGAAATAAGGCAGAGATGATTGTCTTTATCTTGCACCAAAACCTCGCGGCTTTTATCATTGTGATTTTTAACGGAGAAAGGCTTGCTAATAAGCGTATTATCCATAGTAGTTTTGTACATCACTACTTCTGTATTGGGAGAGCCTTTTTTTTAATTGTTTAAA
>JALOMS010000673.1 GCA_025455345.1 Thermoflexibacter sp.
ACGCGTTACATAGCGAGTTTTATCAGCATATAGCTGTTCTAACAAAGCAATTGGGCTTTCCACAGCAATATTTATTTTCTGCGACCAAGGCAGTTTGGGGCGCGTGCCTTCGCTACATAGTCGCCTTACGTGATAGTTTTTATCATGTACCCACTTGCCCAGCTCGGTCAAAGTTTCTTGCGGAAAGGCATTGAGAAAAAAGCGAATGGCATCTTCTCCCGAAAAGCGTTTGGTTAGCTCTTTGAGGACGGCAAGCGACAAGGATAGATTTTCTTTGGTGCAACCATAATGCGCTACAAAATCATTGTAAGGGGCGTAAATAAAATCCCCAAAGTCGTTATCTGTCAGGTCTTCATTTAAGGGCGGGGGCAAAGCCGCCAAGATGACCTGAACAGCTTTTACATAATCTGCTGGCAAATGCTTCTGCAAACATATACGAATATGCGCGATACGTGCCTTTAACTCCAAGGAAGGAAAAGCAGTAACTACTGTGTGGTGAAAACCCGCCACATCAAAATCGGGATAGACAGCCCTGATTTCTTGTGCTAAGTGCATTACTTTTTCGGAGTGAAAAAGATGGTCTTTGAGTGAAAATTTTTCTGCCATGAGTTCTAAATTCTTGTGCTATATCTTTGTCTGTGTTCCTGTGCCGTTGTCTGTGTCCCCATAGACAACTACTGGAATTTGCAATTTGCTTTTTATGAATATGTACTAAATTAAGTAGTTGAGTAAAAGTTTTTAGTTTATAAAATCTCTATTTTTTTTCTTTGCGTGTTTTTTTTTAATATCGAATACTGAACGCTGAATTATAAATCTCGAAATTCAAAATTAATAATTCAGTATTCGAAATTTCATTTAGCAAATCCCTGAGAGTGGTTTTCTCTTTGTTCTGAAATACATGATAATTTTGTGCCGTTGTCTGTGTCCCCATAGACAACTACTGGAATTTGCAATTTACTTTTTATGAATATGTACTAAATTAAGTCTTCCCGCTTATGCTTTTTTCTATAAAAACCTCCTCAAACCTCGCTAAAATTTTTGACATTGTTTGAAGTAATTTTGTAATTTTGAGCAATCTCAAACTGCCTTCTTGGATAAGTATTTGGTCTTTTCGTGGCAAAAGATAGGAAGTATGAGGCATAATTTGCTACTGATTTTGCCCCACAATTCAAGATAGATGTAGATAAAATTACCGAAGATTTAGAAAATAAAAAATATGTGCGATACCTTTGTAGCTATCCCAACTTTTACCAAAAACAAAACTTTGATTTTGGGTAAAAATTCTGACCGAGAACCCAATGAAGCGCAGGCTATTATTCGTATTCCTGCAAAAGAACATAAAGAAAAAACTTTATTATGCACTTACATCACTATTCCTCAAGTCAAGCACACGGCTGAAGTAATACTATCCAAGCCCTTTCAAATGTGGGGAGCAGAAATGGGAGCTAATGAGTACGGCTTAGTGATTGGGAATGAGGCTCTTTTTACTAAAGTGAAATTCAAAAAATATAATCAAGGTTTGACAGGAATGGATATGTTGCGATTGGCATTGGAGCGTTGTCAAACAGCTATTGCCGCTCTCCAACTTATCACGGACTTACTCCAACAATATGGGCAAGATGCTTGTGGGGGCTACCAAAATAAGGACTTTTTTTATCACAATAGTTTTATCATCGCAGACAAAAAAGAAGCATGGGTATTAGAAACCGCAGGGAGAGAGTGGGTAGCAGAAAAGGTAAAAAATTTTCGCACTATTTCTAATGGTATTACGATTGAAAATGAGTTTGACCTACACAGTCCTCAAGTTTTTGATGTTGCTTTTAAAAACTCTTGGACAAAGAAAGGCGAAGATTTTAGCTTTCGCAAGGCATATTCTGATTGGTTTTTTACTAAAATGAGTAGTTGCAAAATCCGCCAACAAACAAGCAATCACTTGGGAAAAGCCCAAAATAACCAGTTTGAGGTCAAAGACGCAATCAATATTTTGAGTCATCATCACCTTGAAAATCAGTTATTTGTGCCTCAAAAAGCCAATACCCAAGATATATGTATGCACGCTACCAACTTGACCAACCCAAGTCAGACAGTAGGGTCTATGATAACCGAAATTCGTCAAGATGATGCGCCTACCATTTGGCTTACAGGCACTTCCAATCCATGTCTTAGTATTTTCAAACCCTTTTTTTTCCAAACGAATACTATTACTGAGGAGAGATTTGTCCAACCTACCGCACAAGCAGATGAGTCGTTTTGGTGGAAAGCAGAAAAACTACATCGCCTTATTGCTCAAAATTACCAAAAAAATAAAGGCATGATAGCCACCCAAAGAAGTGAATTACAATCAAAGATATTGCTAAAAGAAGAAGAAATTTTTTCCAGCAATTTACGCACTCCAATAGAAGATTTAGAGCAATTTTCCAAAGATTCCCTGCAAGAACATCAAACTTTAATCAACAACTGGTACAGAGAGCTAAGAAGTTCTCCTCCAAAGACCAACTATTTTACTCCGCTCTATCATTGGCAATGGAAGATATGGAATAAAGATGTAAATATTTGATAAACAGCAGATAAGAGATGGAATCAAATCACCTATTCCAAACGAAAACCAATCATCATTACATCATCTATTTGTTTTGAATTTCCTTTCCATTGCTCAAAGGCGTATTCTAATTCATATTTTTGGTCTTGCATTGGTTGTGAGCTAATTTTGAGTAATAATTCTCTCATTCGCATACGTGAGAATTTTCTTCCTTCTTCTCCTCCAAATTGGTCTTGGAAACCATCAGAAAACAGGTAAAAAGTTGTAGGACATTTATCAAAACTAATAACGTGTTGCTCAAAGGCTCTTGCTTATTCTATATCCTTTAATTTCAAATAGTTGATTATCTTGGATATACATAAGGGGGTTTTTTGCTCCTGCATAAGTAACTTCTTTTTTGTCCTTGTCTATGACGCACAATGCCAAGTCCATACCGTCATTGGTCTTGGTTTCTTTTTGCTTAAGTGCCTTGCGAATGCCATTGTCCAATTCGGTCAAAATAACATTTGCCTCATGTATTTCTCTTACAAAAACTATCTCATTAAGTAATTGGCTGGAAATCATACTCATCAATGCTCCAGAAACTCCATGTCCCGTACAATCTACCGCCGCAATGACTATGCGATTTACCCCTAAATGTGATGGAACTTCTGCAAAATAATAGAAATCTCCACTGACAATATCCTTCGGCTTGAATAGTATAAAATTTTCTACCAAGTGCCTATTTACCAAGTCTTTAAGAGGGAGCATGGCTTCTTGGATGCGCTTGGCATAATTGATATTAGAAAGCAAATCTTCATTCTTTTTTTCAATGATATGCTTTTGAGCAATAATTTGGAGGTTGGCTTCTTGTAAAGAGTCTGCAATCTGCCTAATTTCTTCATTCTGTTGCCCAATTTCCTCATTTTTTTCTATAAGAATCGTATTTGCCTTTTTTCTTAAGCGGCTGATTCTGACCAAGAAAATAGCCAATGCCGTCATCAATAGTGCAACAATCGCAATGCCTGCCACCCACAATTTTTGCTCTCTAATTTTGCGCTCTAATATTTCATTAGCTTTTTTCTGTTGTTCTATTTTAAAATTTGTTTCTATCTTATTGATTTCTTTGATTTTATCCTCATTATATACGCTATCTCTATAAATTAGAAAAGTATCTTGGTATGCCAATGCTTTTTGATAATCGCCTAAAGCACGATAAGCTCCAGAAATAGCTAAATTTGCTTGTGAAATAGCATTTTTTGATTGCATAACCTTAGATTTCTCTAAACTTTTTAATCCATAGCTTAATGCTTCTTTGGGCTGATTGACAGCAAGATAGGCGGCGGATATGTTAGAAGCTCCTACTGCTAAGAAAAACTCATCTTTTAGCTCTTCTGCGATTTGATAGGCTTTCAAAAAATAATCCAATGACTTACTTACTTCATTTTTGTTGGAATAGATGACCCCAATGTCATTGTAAGAATACAAAATACCTCCTTTATTATTTGCTTTTTCTCTGATTTTCAATGCTTTAAACTGATAATCAATGGCTTCATCATACCTTCCTGATAGATTGTGTATATTGCCAATATTATTATAATCTAAAGACATGGCTAAACTATCTTTGGAGGATTCACTGATTTTCAAAGACTTCTGATAATACTCCATTGCTTTTTCTAACTGACCATCTGTTTCGTACAGTTTGCCTATCCCATGTAAGATAGCATTGGTAAGTGATGGGTCTTTTTTGATTTGCTCCGAATAGCTAAGTGCTTGATTATAATATTCTAAAGCAGTGGGATAATTACCCAATAAAAAGTTCAGGTTAGCTTTGAAATAGGTAGCTTTGGCAATACTTGGTATTTTAGATAGCTTTTCAGCAATCTCTATGACTTTGTCAATATGCTCTATTGCCAATTGGAGTTGGTTCGTACTTGCATATATACCAGCAAGATGACCATAAATCTTCATTTTTACAGAGTCCTGAGATGCTTGGGTGAGTTCTTTTTTTAGGCTATCTATCATGTTATTTTGAGCATAGCCCATCTTCAAAAAACACAAAAAGAAGGTAATAGCAAAGTAAAATTTCATACTTATATGCTTAAAGTTTGTTTTTATACTAAATCATTTGACTTAAAAGAGGCACTTTTCTAAAAATCTAAATTAATAATTTATTAATAATAATGCTAATTAGATGGCATAATTCAACTTTTTTTAGCCTTTTTTTTAAATTCACAACAAAGTAAGTAAGTTAGCAAGGTACTATAATCAAATTCCCTACGAGATTTAGACGATATGAACAACACAAACAGTCATAGCCCAAATATCACAGATTTTTATTCCATACTCAAAGGCAAACAAATCATCACAGACAGCAGGACACTCATTGCTGTACCTAACGAATCCATTTTTTTTGCTTTCCAAGGCAAACACACTGACGGCAATCAGTTTATCAAAGAAATGTATCAGAAAGGTATTCGCTGTTTTGTGGTTAATGAAGATATTGCACAATTCCAAACCTTAGAAGGGCTGTTTGTAAAGGTAGCACATACGCTTTCTGCTTTGCAAGATTTAGCAATATTTCATCGCTCGCAATTTATTGGTTTAGAAGTGATTGGGATTACAGGGAGCAATGGAAAAACCATTGTCAAAGAATGGCTTTCTCAGCTTTTGCAAGGGAGATATGCACTCGTCAAAAGCCCCAAAAGCTACAATTCCCAGCTTGGCGTACCTCTTTCTGTTTGGCAGATAAATGCACAACATCAGTTGGCTATTTTTGAGGCTGGTATCTCCAAGCCAAAGGAAATGAGCCGATTAGCGCAAATCATTCAACCCACATTAGGAGTTTTTACCAATATAGGCACTGCCCATGATGAGGGCTTTGCCAATCGCCAACAAAAAATTAGAGAAAAACTACAATTGTTCACTCATTGCCAAAGACTTATCTATTGTAATGATTATGAAGAAATTAACCAAGTGATAGCAGAAGATTCTTTTCCCACGCCCTTGCTTACTTGGGGACACCAGCCCAATGCTCATCTTCAGATATTACATACTGACAAACAGGAAGATAAGACTATACTGTCCATACAATACGAAATCCTTAACCAATCAAATCAACACATCAAAGGTACTTATTTGCTCATTTTACCTTTTGTTGATTTGGCATCGGTCGAAAACTGTATGCACTGTGTGGTTATACAATAGGAGAAATACAACAGCTTATCAATCAGCAATTTGAAGGTAAGAACAAAGCCTTGCCTATGAGATTGGAATTAAAAAAAGGCATTCATCAATGCACACTCATAGATGACACCTATACCAATGATTTACAAGCACTTAGCATTGCTTTGGACTTTATGAACCAACAGCAACACAAGCACATTGCCAAAAGAAAAACGGTTATTTTGTCTGATTTCCTCCAGACCAATATTCCCGCCAAAGAAATCTATCAAAATGTATGGAACTTGCTGATAAGCAATCAAATAGAGAAATTTGTAGCCATAGGAGAGCAAATCAAGGTTTTACAGGAATTAGAGAATATCAGAAATGCCAAGGTAGAAACCTACTTTTATAGTGATACAGAGGCATTTATAAAAGATTTTTTACAACAAAAAATTAACTTCCAAAACGAACAAATCCTCATTAAGGGTGCAAGAAAGTTCCAATTTGACCGAATTACCAGCTATTTGCAGGAAAAAGTGCATGGGACGCGCTTAGAAATTAACTTGGACGCTTTGGTGCATAACTTAAAGTTTTACAGGAGTTTACTCAAGCCAAGTACCCAAATCATGGTCATGGTCAAGGCTTTTGCTTATGGCAGTGGGAGTGCGGAAGTTGCCAGCGTATTGCAATACCAAAATGTTGATTATTTGGCAGTTGCTTATACTGACGAGGGCGTACATCTACGCGAAAATGGGATTCGCCTGCCTATCATGGTGATGAATCCTTCGGAAGAAAGTTTTGACAAATTGGTGCAGTACCACTTAGAGCCAGAAATTTACAGTTTCAGGATACTCAAACAGTTCTTAGCGTATATCGCGGGCATAGACAGCAAAGTTCACATTCACCTCAAGATAGATACAGGCATGAGGAGGTTGGGTTTTGAACCATCGGAAATTCCTTTGGTAAGCAAACTCCTGCTCGCTCACCCTTCGGTCAGGGTCGCTGCTGCCTTTACGCACTTAGCGGGCGCGGACGAGGCACAACACAATGAGTTTTCCCTTCACCAACTGCATACTTTTCGCACTGCTGTCCACCAATTAGAGCATCTCTTGGGTTATTCCTTGCTCAAACACGCCCTGAACTCCGCAGGCATTACCCGATGGGCGGACTACCAAATGGACATGGTGCGCTTAGGAATAGGGCTGTACGGCATAGAGGCAAATGGACTGCTCCAACAGCACTTACAAAACGTAACTACCTTAAAAACAAATATTTCTCAAATTAAGCAAATCAAAAAAGGAGAAACCGTAGGTTATGGAAGGCGGTGGATTGCCCAAGAAGACAGCACCATAGGCACGATTGCGATTGGCTATGCAGATGGTTACAGTCGCAGATTTAGTCATGGCTTGGGCAAGGTACTGGTTCGGAATCACCTTGCTCCGATTATCGGCAGTGTGTGCATGGACATGAGCATGATAGACCTCACAGGCATAGCGGCAGAAGAAGGTGATGAAGTCATTGTCTTTGGCAGAGAGGTCAGTGTCATAGACTTAGCCAAAGCTATCCATACCATTCCCTACGAGATATTCACAGGCATAGGCGAAAGAGTAAAAAGGGTATTCTTCTCAGAGTAAGCAAATCTTATTCTCTGCGGTTTCCTTGCAAAAAAGGCTTTTTTTGATACTTTTGTGGGGAATAGCCCATAAAACCCTAAAAAATCATGTTCCTCAAAGTCCAAGCACCCCAAACCTATGACATACAGATAGGGGAGTGCAAAATAGAAATGATAAAAGTACAAGGCGACACCTACCAAATGGGAGGTGATGAAAACAATCCCCTTATCAGGCTCTCTGACTTCTGGATAGGTAAATACCCCGTAACCCAAGCCCTCTACCAAACCA
>JALOMS010000674.1 GCA_025455345.1 Thermoflexibacter sp.
CTCCCGCATTTCATGGTTGCACTCGGTTAAACATCCTGCATATTTATCGGGTGGAAATGTTTTCTCAATCTCATCCCACTTTGCATTTGCACCATTTTTATTTAAGTGAGAAACGTTTATTTGAGCCATAGTTTGCCCCATGTTGTAAGGTTTTTCACGAATGATAATGTATTTAAACTTGTAAGCCATAATAAAAACGCACCATAACATTGTATAAAATCAAGTGGGGTTATGTGCTTAATTTAACCACTTCGGCTGTTTAATTTAGTTGTACAAGTCGGAACGTGTTTGCCGTTCAATCCCCACCTGCTTTTATACATTTAACGTTACCAAACATTGCAGGAAAGTGATAAAACAAAGTAAGTGCTATCCAATATTTTTATTTTCTTTTTTCTCCCCATTGCCTTTCAAAGCGGATAAAATTAACTGAAAATCTTCTTCGGTAAATTTATTACCTTGAATCTCTTTCATTTTCATTCTACACAGTACGCCTGCATTTTGTGCGGGTTTATCTGGCCACATTAAAGGCCCCAACTTTTGGGGCCTTATTAAGTCAAGTTCTAATAACTTTTTAAAGTCAATTTTCATTTTTATCTTCTTTACCTTCACACACGTTAAATTGAGGCATTAAATCAAATTCAGTAGACGATGCGTGTATAATTCCACAAATAGGGCATTCCATTATGAAAACATTGTCTTTCTTAACAATATCATCAACACTAAGTGTTATTTTGCTGTGTTTCATATAGTTTTATTTAAAAAATTGAGTACTCAATACATTCTTCCATATCCATAAAGTTTTCTTCAAATTCTCCGTTTTCATTTAAAAAAAACTGATTAGGAATGCTTTTAAATTTCTTTTTATTGATTGTCATTGCTGAATATGATTCTTCTGATTCTGATTCAGGCACAAAAACAACAAAAGATAAAGTGTTATCATCACATCTGTTTGGATTAGCGTTATGATTGGATACTCTAATAGTCCAAGTTTCTTCTGTTTCTGGGTGCTCAAATTTGAAATATTGAGAAGCTGAACCATTAACTACGTTATTAACTTTTTCTTCTGCTGTTTTGATTATCTCTGAAATTGTCATGTCTTTATCTTTTTGTTAAACAAATATAACATATTATATTTAATATGAAAGAATTTATTTTAAAATAATTTCAAATACTTTTTTCCAACCCTCAAAAAGAAAACAAAAATAGTTTCAGTGCTTAAAACGAAGTGATTGCAAGTAATTTAGCAACGTCTGGTAACACAGGTTTTGCCCCATTAAAACGAGGGCAAAGCCTCCGCCGTTATCGGCAACCCTAAAAAAGACGTTGCTGACTAATTTCATTGTGAAAACGTTTATCTGACTGCTCACACATTGTTTTGTCAATTTCAAAACCGACAAAATCAAATCCTTTGAAATGACAAGCAATCCGACTGCTTCCGCTTCCAACGTGAGTATCAAGTATTCTTTCGCCCTTTTTTGCGTAATTATCAAGTATGTATTCATACAGTCCAACAGGCTTTTGTGTTGGGTGTATTCTTTTCCCAAAACGGTGGCTATTGGCACCAAAGTATTTAAGTTTTATTTTCCTTGTTGCTGTATCAAAAGAAGTCCAAGCAAGTTCGCAATCTGCGAAATAGCTGTCTCCGTTTACCTTATCCCATACCAACCAGCAAGGCGAATTATAAGGCACTACTTCAATGTAGTGGTTTGCTCCGAAAAGTATTTGGTTTTTTGAAACTCTGAACAACTCAAGAATGTATTCTTTTGTCGGTTTTGCAAAATCCCAATCAAAAGTCTTTGAAGCATTTTCAGCTTGTTCAGGCTTTCTTATGCCCCAGCTTCCGTTTTCTGTTTTGACTAATCCAATACCATAAGGTGGGTCACATATTGCCAAATCAAAATAATTGTCTGGATAATGTTTCATTCCTTGAACACAATCCATATTGTATAATTCGGAAGAAGGGCAGCCGATAACAGCACCTACCCGTAATAGGGGGTTTGGTGGGTCAATCGGGCTTTGTGCTTCTATTGTATCTTTGTGCATAATTGAAAATTATTCGTATTAAATCCCCTACTACGGGTAGCTACAAAACGTTATGGGCAACCGTAGGACACCCGACACCGAGCATCCTACGAAACCCACAAGATTACTTTGGAAAGGAAAATTTTTCTCCAAGTAATTCAATTCGTTGACCAAGTACCTGTAAATACTCGTTCATCAATCTTGACTGTTTGTACAGCAAATCTTTGTTCTTCCTGTCAAGTTCAACAAATTTTTGCGTTCTCATAAAGTCATTCAAGGCGTTTGTTTTAGTCGCCAACTCTTGTGCTTCAATTAGAAGCCTGTCGAAAAATGAATTTTCCATAATATAAATTGTGGGTTTTACAAAGCCCGCCCAGAGCATTATCTTGAAAAGGCAGCCCATAACACGTTTTTTGTGCAATAGGGGCTGACGTGGTTAATTGAACATTTGTACTATGAAGCCCCACCATCGCAAAGCCCCAAACCGTTATGCGTCAGGCTAAAGAACGACCTGCCAACGCTTCAAGTTCTGAATGGATAATCCACTTTTGAGCAATTAAGGCTTCTAATCCTAATTCGTCAGAAGTCATATTTACCAAAAAACCTTCATCATTTGTGCCTTTACAATAAACAGTAAGTTTTACTTTTTCAGGCATTTTATTTTCCCAACATAATCCATCAGCGTTTTTGTCTTTTGGATAAATATCTGTGAACTTGTCCAAATGGTCGTAGCATAATTTAACTACTTTGTTTTCTTCGATTTCTTTTTTTGTCATTATTTAAAAGTTTGTAAGAAAGCCCGAACGCATAACAGCACATAGGCAATATGGCGGGGTTCTCGGTTAATATTAAGTTTAGTGTTTCAAATCAAGTTCAGTGCTTACAGATAGTTTAGTGTTCCAAAATCCGCCACATCGCCTATCTGCAAACCGTTACCTGCCATTTTAAACCACAACGCATAAACTT
>JALOMS010000675.1 GCA_025455345.1 Thermoflexibacter sp.
AACCCAAAATCTATAGATTGTTTAAGAAATAGAATTTCTGAGCTAACTTTAACTCGGACAAGTTGCGAAGCCTTTGCGTTTAATGGTGATTAATAATCCCCTTCCAAAATCTGGTTGCAATGTAAAAAGCCTTGATTTCTCAAGGCCTTTCTAGAATTAAATGGTGATACTTTTCAGTAATCCCGAACAGAATAATTCAATACAAATATACATTGCCTTCTTGTCTTTTTATTAAACTTTAAAAGAAAGATGAAAAAAAGAACTATGAAAATGAAAATTGTCAATGCCCATGCGGCAGGCATTGATATTGGTTCGAGAAGCCATTATGTTGCGATTGGGCAAGGAATTGACGACATTAAGGAGTTTGGAGTTAGCCACAGTGAACATTTAAAATTGATTGCATATTTAAACCAAGCTGGTATAACTACTGTGGCTATGGAAAGTACAGGAAGCTATTGGCAGAGTTTATATTATGAGTTAATTGAAAATAGTTTTGAGGTAAAATTGATTGCTGGCAGTGCAATTAAAAACTTTAAAAAGACAGACGTAAAAGATGCTCAAAGCATACAAAAACTGCACACCTTGGGTCTATTAAATGGTTGCTTTTTGCCAGAAAATAATCAGGCGATTTTAAAAGAACTATCTAGGCATAGAAAAAATATAATTGAAGAAATAAGTAAAGCGACGCTGCGAATCCAAAAGTGTTTACGAATGATGAATTATAGACTTGAATTAGCGGTTAGCGATGTAGTTGGGCAAAGTGGATTATCAATAATTAGAGCTATAATAGAAGGAAATAAAACACCGATGGAGTTAGCTGAGTTAGCCAACAATAGAGTAAAAAAAAGTAAAGAAGAAATAGCGGATTTACTTTATGGTAACCCCAGAGTAGAATTAATGTTTGAGTTACAACAAAACTTGGAGATGTTTGATTTTTTTCAAAAACAATTACAAAACCTCGATGAAAAAATAGAGGAACAATTTAATCACATGCACCTCAATGAAGAGATAGATGAAAGCGTAGACTTAGTGAAAAAGCAAGTAAAGGGTAAAAATCAAATCAAAATACCGATTCAAAAAATTGGATACCAATTATTTGGAGTAGATTTAATGAAAATTCCTTGCATAAGTGTAAACACACTCTATACTTTTATCTCGGAAATTGGGCTGGACATAGAAAAATTTCACAATTATAAAGCTTTATGCAGTCATTTAAGATTAGCACCTAATAATAAAATAACAGGTGGCAAAATTAAAAGTAGTAGAACACCTAAAGGGAAAAATCCATTAGCCTTGGCCCTAAGAGATGCCGCAAATGTAATTGGAAATCAAAAGAAGAACCCACTTCTACCTTTTTTCAACAGAATAGCTGTTAGGAAAGGCCGAGCAGCAGCTATTACAGCAACTGCAAGAAAGCTAGCGACAATTATTTACAAAATGGTAACCCAGAAAGTTGAATATGATCCAAAAATACCGGAACACATACAAGAAAAAATTATAGGAAGAAAAATCAAAAATGCTAAAGAATTACTGAAAAACAACGGTTTGTATGTTGTTGATAATCTTGGCGTTATGATAAGTTAGACAGAACTAACTCGTTACCAAAGGGTGGTTATTACTGTAAAATAGTTGGAGTCGATACTGCAAATAATCTTTTAAATGAACCAGAAGGAAGTTATTGAAACCATAAGTAGATTGCACCACAGAATTACTGACTCATGTAAGACTGAACTATGCGATGCTTCTCACTTGGTTTTTGTCGAGAAAAATACGATTCTGGCCAGCGATGGTCAGGTTTCCAACAAAATATTTTACATGGTAAGCGGTGCTGCAAGGGCTTTTTATTTAAAAGAAGGTAAAGACATAACAGACTGGTTTGCATTTGAAAATAGCTTTATTTGTGCTATTGATAGTTTCTTTGGTGGTCTTCCAAGTGCCCACTATATCGAAACCCTTGAGCCAAGTCTGATCTTGGAACTTTCCAAAAGCAAGGTTGATGTGCTCTGTGATAAACACGCTGATTTTGAAAGACTTAATAAGTTAATTATAACACAAACATTGTTGAGTCTTCAACAACGAATCGTATCGATACAATTTGAAAACGCTCAACAAAAATATGATAACTTACTGCTTATTAGACCCGACATCACCCAAAGAGTGCCGCTTACACACATTGCATCTTATTTAGGAATAAGTCTCGAAACTTTAAGCAGAATAAGAAACCCAAAAAACCGAATTTGACATATATCAAATTTTTCGAGAAGAAAACGTCCCAATTTGCATAAAAATTCTAGTCTATTTTATGAGGAAGCTGCACCGGTTTTTGGGAGTCACTATTTCGGTGTTTATAATTTTACATTTGATAAATCACATTCTTAGTGTTTTTAGTGTAGAAATGCATATTCAAACCATGAACACATTACGCAAAATATATCGAAACCCATTGGTTGAATCTGTTTTGATCTTGGGTATTCTTTCTCAAATTTTTTCAGGAATCAAGATGATTATGCTATCCAAAGCTACCAAGCCGTCATTTTTTGAACTAACTCAAAAATGGTCAGGTATTTACATGGTATTTTTCTTTTGTGTTCATTTAAGTGCCATTTTTGTAGGAAGATATATTTTTCAAATCGATACCAATTTCTATTTTGGAGTGGCTGGTCTCAATTCTTTTCCGCAGAATTTGTTTTTTATACCTTACTACGGTTTGGCAATAATCTCTTTTTTTGCTCATGTGGCATCCGTTCATCATATTAAAATGAAGCACCATCTATTTGGACTTGCAACTGCACTTCAATCTAAACTTATTTTGTCTGTAGGAATAATTGTAAGTTTCTTAATTTTATATGGTTCAACCAATGGTTTTAAAGGATTTAAGGTGCCAAGTGAATACAATTTTAAAAATTTACTAAAATGAAAATTGCCATCCTGACCATGGGCACGAGAGGCGATGTACAACCCTATGCGGTATTAGGTAGAGCCCTTAAA
>JALOMS010000095.1 GCA_025455345.1 Thermoflexibacter sp.
ACTAAAACAAAAGAAATTATGAAGAAATTATTGTTTATGGTTGCTTTCGTAGTAGCCGCTTTTATTAGCACTCAAAGTCTTGCTCAAACAGAAACTACTCCTCCAGTAACCACAGATAATCAAGTAGATAAAGATAAGGTCAAAGACAAAATCGAAGATAGAAGAGATAGAAAAGAAGACAAAAAAGACAAAAAGGAAGACCGTCGCGACCGTAGAGAAGACAGAAAAGATAAAAGAGAAGACAAGCGTGACAGTATGAAAGACGGAGGCAAAAAAGACAAGGTAGAAGACCGCCGCGACCGTAGAGAAGACCGCAGAGATAAATCAGAAGATAAAAGAGATAAAAAAGAAGACCGTCGCGACCGCAGAGAAGACCGTAGAGATAAGAGAAATGGCAATGGTAATTAATAAGTATTGCTAAGTCTAATTAAGTATAAAAAAGCAAAGGCTAATTTGTCCACACAAATTAGCCTTTGCTTTTTTATAAGCACATTTTGAACTTTTTAATCCTATTTTTGCATTTCTTAAGACATATAAACTTGAAAAATTCGTTTTTTTATTTATCTTGCATAAAAATTTAGCTTAGTTTACGTCATAGTATATTATTACGACATACACATCTCCTTTTCGTTCCAATTTTTGATAACTCATAAATTTCACAGAGTAGATGACTTTGGTTTGAAATTTTAAATTTTTCACAGGAACAAAAAATCAAACAGATTTTGTAACTTTTCACTTCTCAACAAGTATGCTAACCTTGTAAGGAAGTTTTGGTATTTAATTTATCTAAAATGCTTAAACAATGAAACGAAAAATTCTGATTACTACTATTATTGTGGTGCTTATAGGTGCGGTTTACTATTTCTTTGGGCGCACCTCTTCCCAAAGTGAAGAAATTTATACCACCGTCAAAAAAGGTAAGTTTACTGTGAGTGTCAATTCGTCAGGTGAACTTTTTGCCAAGAGTTCGGTCAATATTTTGGGACCGCAAGGCATTAACAGTGTGGGGATTTGGCAAATTAAGATTAGCAATATTATCCCTGAAGGGAAAGTGGTGAAAGAGGGGGACTTTGTTGCCGCTTTGGACGGCTCTGAATTGGTATCCAGAATGAAAGACCGCCAAACAGAATTGGACAAAGCAAATTTGCAATACACGCAATTGCAGATAGATACTACCTTAGAACTTCGCACTGCCCGCGATGAGTTAGTAAACTTGAAATACACACAGGAAGAAAAGAAGTTAATCTTGCAACAGTCTAAGTATGAGCCTCCTGCCACTATCCGACAGGCAGAAATAGAAGCAGATAAAACCACCAGAAACTTAAAACAATCCACTGAAAACTACAAGATTAAGCGCGACAAGGCAATTGCTAAAATGCAAGAATCTTCTGCCAACGTAGAAAAAGCGCAAAGGGCATTGGAGTTTATTCAAGAAATTTTGCAGAAATGCAATGTAACTGCACCTAAATCGGGCATGGTTATCTATGCCAGAGATTGGAGTGGGCAAAAAAAACGAGAAGGCTCTAACGTAAGTACTTGGGAGCCTGTAGTAGCGACCCTGCCCGATATGTCTGTTATGCTCTCTAAAACCTACGTAAATGAAGTTGATATTCAAAAAATAAAAGTGGGTCAAATGGTCAATATTGGCTTAGATGCGTTTCCCGAAAAAAAATACACGGGCAAGATTATCACTGTTGCCAATGTAGGCGAGCAAAAACCTAATACTGATTCCAAAGTTTTTGAAGTGGATATAGAAATTAACGAAAAAGATACCACTTTACTCCCTGCCATGACCACAAGCAACATTATTGTAGCAGAAACACTTGATAATGTGCTTTTTATTCCTTTGGAAAGTGTGCATAATGAGCAAGGAGTTACTTATGCCTTCAAAAAAAGTGGCATTGGACTGGTCAAGCAGGAAATTAAATTGGGCAAGACCAATGACAATGAAGCGGTGGTATTGGAAGGGCTTTCTGAAAATGAAGAAATCATGCTTTCCATGCCGCCAAATCCCGAAAACATAGAATTGGTGCGCCTGAATGGAAGCAAAGGGGAAAAGAAAGAGGAGAAAAAAGCAGTTTCGGAGGTGAAAAAGCAATAAAAAATTTAGGCATTATGAAACAACAATTAATTCGCTTTGATTGGGCTTTAAAAAGACTTCTGCGAAATAAGGCAAACTTCGATATTCTTGAAGGTTTCTTGACTGAACTCTTGAAAGAAGAAATCAAAATCAATCAGATTTTAGAAAGTGAAACTAACAAATCCGACTTACAAGACAAATTTAATCGTGTAGATATTTTAGTTGAGAATAGTAAAAAAGAACTATTAATCATTGAAATTCAAAATGATACGGAATTTGATTATTTACAACGACTTGTCTATGGAACGTCAAAAGTAATCATTGAGAATATGTACAAAGGAATGTCCTACTCAGGAATCAAAAAAGTAATTTCTATTAGCATTGTTTACTTTGATTTGGGACAAGGCAATGATTATGTGTACCTTGGACAAACCAATTTTGTAGGCTTACATCACAAAGATATACTACAACTAAGTGAAGCACAGACTAAACTGTATGGTGAAAAACGAGTTTACCAACTTTTTCCTGAATATTACATTATTAAGGTCAATCAATTTGATGAAATAGCAAAGGACAGCTTAGATGAATGGATTTATTTTTTGAAAAAAGAAGAAATTAAACCAGAATTTAAGGCAAGAGGCATTCAGAAAGCAAAGCAGGAATTTGACATCATGAAACTGTCAGAAGATGAAAGGAAGCTATATCAAAAATACTTGGAAGAGCTTAATTATCAGGCAAGTATGTATGAGTCTACTTATAAGTTGGGTAGAATTGAAGCAACCATTGAAGCTATTAAAAAACTACTTTTATCAGGAGTATTAAGTATCGAGCAAATTGCTATTACTTTCGATGTTAGTAATGAATATGTACTAAAAATAAAAAATCAGTTAGAAAATAAAACCTAAACTTAAACTATGGACTTTACCCGATTCCTATTCAACCTTTCTATTGCTTGGGAGGCGATTTTTGCCAATAAAATTCGCGCTACCCTGACTGCTTTGGGCATTATCTTTGGCGTGTCGGCAGTGATAGCCATGCTTGCGGTGGGCAATGGCGCACAGCAAGAAATTTTAGAACAAATCAAATTGGTAGGTGTCAATAATATCGTTATCTCGCCCGTTGTTGAGAAAAAACAAGAAGAGGGGCAAGATGGTGGCAATGCCAAAAAGAAAACTTCTAATCTTTCCGTCGGGCTAACGCTCATGGACGCGCAAAGCATTCTTACCCATATCCCCAACGTAAAATCTGTCAGTCCAGAAATTGTGATGGAAACCTTTATCGCCAAAGACGGTGTACAGCGACAAACCAAATTGGTAGGGGTAGAGCCTGCGTATTTCCAATTGCTAAACTACCAAATTTCCGAAGGCAATATGTTCAATCAGAAGAACTTAGAATATGGTGACCAAGTTTGTATTATTGGGCGTAGTATCCAAACTCGCTTTTTTAGCAAAGAAAATCCCATAGGCAAGTACATCAAATGTGGTAAACATTGGCTTAGAATTGTGGGTGTTTTGGAGCAGAGAGGCGTAACACAAAATACTGCAAGCAATTTGGGAATCCGCAATTACGATATGGACGTTTATACGCCTCTGAAAACCTTGCTTATGCGCTATGTAAACCGCAGTTTAGTAACCAAAGCAATGATTCAGCTAAAAGCACAAGAGGCAAGCAACGGAGACGGGCAACCCAAACCCAAAGAGCCAACTAACTATCACCAAATAGACCGCTTAGTGGTACAGATAGAAAAAACCGAACTCTTAGGCAAAACTTCCGAAATTATTGGGCGAATGTTGAGCCGCAGACACAGCAATACCGTAGATTACGAAATTACAATTCCCGAACTGCTTCTCAAACAACAGCAACGCACCAAGGATATTTTCAATATTGTCTTGGGCGTAATTGCAGGGATTTCGCTTTTGGTGGGTGGCATTGGCATTATGAACATCATGCTTGCTTCGGTTTTGGAGCGTATCAAAGAAATAGGTTTGCGAATCTCTTTGGGGGCTAAAAAATCGGACATTGTAACCCAATTTTTGTGCGAGGCAACGCTCATCAGCGTAGTAGGAGGGCTCATAGGCATTGCCTTGGGAGTAATTTTGGCGCAGTCCATAGAGCAAGTAGCTAAGATACCGACCATCATATCAGGGAGTTCCATTTTTGTTTCCTTCTTTGTAGCGGCTTCGGTAGGGATTGTATTTGGCATTACCCCCGCAAGGCGCGCCGCTATGCAAGACCCAATTACTTCGCTGAGGTATGAGTAAATTTGTTTATGGTTTGTAGTTTATGGTTTGTAGTTTTAAATATAGGTTTGAAAATCGTAATAGTGCCATAGGCACGACCGCTTTGTAGAAAAAGATAGTTCCATGTTTTTACAGTGCCGTAGGCACGAAAACAAATTTTTATGCTTCTCAAAAAACTAAAATCGTATTGGCTAAGTTGGAAGGCAAGGTTTGGTAAAACTGCTCCTAAAAAAGTTGGGGAGAATGATGACCCTATCACAAAAGTAGAAAGAGAAATTGCTAAAATGAAAGCAGATTTGTTAGAATTAAAGAACATACATTCTGAATTTAAGGCGAATAGAAGTATATTGAGTAATGATATTGGCTATCTCAATCACTTGATTATCAAGAACAATGATAAAATACAAAAATTGGAACAACAAGAAGCCTTAACAAATAATGATAGGAAAGAAATTGATAAATACGAGAATGAAAATAAGAAATACCAATTAGAAATTCAAGGTAAAGAAGAAAAAAGAAAAAATTTGAGTGAAGAAATGGTTTTACTTGAAACTCAAACTAATCTTCTTGCGATTGAAATAAGAGATAACGAGAATAACTTGCGTTTAGCTACTGCAAGAATCAAAATTTTATCTGCACAAAAGAATTTTGAAACAAGTGAAGAACAGTTAAGAATGGCTTTTCAAAAATTAGAAGAATTGGCAAAAAAGGTGGAACAAAAAGAACAATCACCCCTCCAAAAATGATAGATACATTCTCAAAGAAATGGAATTTATCATATAACTTTTTAAAGCACGAGTTTTCATTAGTTCCTTTGGTGCTTGGTCATGCCGCCCATTACTAACTTCATAATGCGTACTTTGCCCCAGCGTGGCACTGTTCTCAGCGAATAAACAAGAAATTTAGTAAGAAAACCAGGGAGTACAGTTCCTTGTCGTCCCAAAGCCTTCAATATGGGAACGCCCACTTGGTCGGGCGTGAGGCTCATATCCATTTTCATATTTGCTCTACTCTCAAAACCACTTTTTACGGGACCTGGAGCGGCGGCAAGTACATCTACTCCGTAAGGTTTTAACTCTATGTGCAGTGCCTCTGCCAAAGATTGTACATACGCTTTGGTAGCGGCATAATTGGCGGCAAAAGGAACACCTTGGAAACCTACTAAGGAACTCATTAGAATAATTCCACCTCTTTTGTTCTGAGCGAAAAGTTTGGCATAGTGGTGTGTCAAAGCCAAAAGTGCTTCACAATTTACTTGTAACATATTGATTTCTTGCTCAATATCTGCTTGTAAGAACGAACCTGACGTTCCAAATCCTGCCGAAACTACCAGCAGTCCTACTTCTAATTCTTGCGTATCGTTTATTAACTTCTGCACACCGTCAGTAGTGGACATATCTGCCGTAATTATCTTAACTTGAACCTGATAGGTAGTTTCTAATCTTGCCGCTTTCTTTTCCAATTCGCTCTCCCTTCTGGCATTAATGACTAAGTTTAGTCCTGCCTCTGCCAATAATTCTGCCAGTTCCTGTCCTATACCCGAAGAAGCACCTGTAACGATTGCCCACTTTCCGTATTTGGTTTTTAATCTACTTTTTTCTGATTTTGAGAGTTTCACTTTGCGATTATGAGTTATAAGTTATTAATTATAAATTTTTAAAATATTGATTATTAGACACTTATATCAAATTTAGTTTTTTACATAGATTAGTATATACCGAAGTCAATGATGAATCCATCTTTTAATTTTTTGGATACTTTTTGTCCGATTTTACTTCTTCTATTTGGGCAAGATGCCTTTCCAAATGTGCAGACATCAGTATCAAAGTCTGATACAAATCTATAATGCCTGTGGCACGGTGCGTCCAAAAGTGATTTCGCAAGTCATCATTGGTAACATTCACATAATCAATTGTTTTTAATCGTTGGTTTCTAAAAGTGCTAATCGCTTCTTCCACTGTAACAAATCGTCCACTTGGCTTGAAGATTTCAGGTGCGTTCGCTTTGAAACCTCTGAATTTCAGGCGTTTTACTATTTTCTCATTTGTAATCTTGATTTCTTTGCGTTGTGTCGGATTAGCGGGTTTAGCAAGTTCTTCTTTCACAATCTGAGGGAATTGCAGTTCAGCCAAGCATACGTGTTCTATGCACTCTGCAATTGTCCATTCCTTCTTGGAAGGGCGGAAGTTAAACTGCGCCTCTGTTAGATTAGCAATGCTACTATCAAATTGGGCAAGTGATGCTTGTAGCATTTCTACCAAAAACTTACGCTCTTCCGTGGAAAGAACAGCAAGGTTTTGAGCAAAGCAACTACTTGAAAAGCAAATAGATAAAAAAGTAAAGATGTATTTCATCATGTATTTGGTATTTTAAAGTTTTTACATGACAAAATTAAAGCAAGGAAAGGGTCTGAATCGATAACAAATGTTTATGTTTTTTTCAGGTCTGTTTTTTTTAAGCGACTCAGGTGGACAGAAGTAATGCCCAAATAAGAGGCAATTTGATGTTGGGGAACTCTATTGTGGATATTAGGGAAAATTTCGGCAATCGTTTCGTAGCGTTCTTTGGGCGTGCGGACGTAGAGGTTTTT
Source organism: Thermoflexibacter sp. (assembly GCA_025455345.1). Taxonomy (GTDB): domain Bacteria; phylum Bacteroidota; class Bacteroidia; order Cytophagales; family Thermoflexibacteraceae; genus Thermoflexibacter. Next base: position 6,911 of record JALOMS010000095.1, read on the forward strand.
AATTCTATTATCCTGATAAATAAAGTAATACTCTGCAATGAAACGCCCTAATCGGTCTCCTTCGCGCAGGTTTTGATAACCCCACTCTACCGCACTGCGGGGTATTACTACTGCCTCTACCTCCTCGATAGCTTGCAAAATCTGTACAGACGGCTTTTTTAAAATAAAACTTGCATAGTCTGCGATAAATTGGTTTTCTAACGCAAAATGAATTGTATGCTCAACTCCTTTATTATCAGTAATTAAAACTCTTAAAATGCCCTCATTAATGAAAAAAATATTGTTCGGAACTTGGTTTGTTTTCGTGAGTATTTCTTGCCTTTTAAAAGTTTGAATGGTGCAATCTTTCAAAAAACCATCTAATTCTTCTTCTGAAATTTGTATCATTTGCTGAATAACTTGCCTGATTTGTTGCATTTTAGAATAATGATGAGGTGAACGTTTTTAAGGTAATAAATTTAGCAGAATAATGAATAAAAAAGAAGATATTTTCTTTAATTTCATTTAAAATTCAGGGCTTGTTTATTAATATTTTTCTAACTATTTTTAATCAGTAATTCCAACTAAAATAATAATTCGTAGATTCATTAAGTATTTAATGCCTTGATAAACATTGTTTTCGAGAACTTTTCAAAAGTCTTTATAGAAATCTATCATTTTTTAAATCATTTTTAAATAAATTGCGTTAAATCATTAAAACTATTGGAGTAAGTGAATAATAACCAAACAATAACTTAATTTGCAAGAATTATTAAACTTAAACATTATTCAATATTAACTCTATGGAAATCAAAGGAAAAGTTGTTTATCAAAACATTGCGACGGGGTTTTGGGGTATCATTGACAATAATAATGGGAAATGGCGCGTTACTAATATGCCTGTTTCACTCCAAAAAGAAGGGTTGCAAGTCAAAGTTGTAGCTGAGAAAGTAGAAGAAGGATTCTCTTTGTTTATGTGGGGAAAACCTATTAGAATCACCAATTATGAGGTGTAAATGATGAATATCCAATTTTATACACCCATCAAATTTAAAAAAATTTTCTAATCTGAAATTTTAAAATCTTAACAATATGCTTTTTCATTTTATTAGTTTTTCAGCTTTAGTTCTATTTACAGGACTATGGTTTATTTTGAAGGAGAGGAAAGTTTCTACTTCTTTTGTCGGTAAGGGTTTTTGGTTTTCACTTATTTCTTACCTTATTTCATTGGTATTTGGCAAATGGGGATTGCTTTTTGAGTTATTGTTTTTAGTGCCTTTGGACATAGCAATATTTGTAATTTTGATTATTTTGTTCAATAATTTTGTGAGTAAGTCGCGTTTGCTGTTTACTATTTTTGGGATAATATTGTTGATTATCAAGTTTTTCGCTTTTGATATGTCCCTCAAGATGTACCAATCTATGAATGCTACTGCTAAGTTGGACGCTAAAGGAGAACTACTAATGGACTTAGGCGATGGTAAAAATATCAAAGAACTCCAAGCACTATTTGACGAGTATGACATTTCTTATCGCAAGGCTTTTACCCACCTTCGCCACAAAGAATATTCCGCTTTAGATGATTATTATGTATTAGATATTTCTGATAAACATGAAAAAGAGTTAAAAGAAATTGCTCAAAGATTAATGACCAGTGGATATGCCGATTGGGTAGAGCAAAATGAAATCGTACAAACTGCTCCTATTGATGGCGATGAAATCCAAAAAAATACCACAGATTATGGACTGAATGACCCAGACCTTTCTAACCTTTGGAGTTTTAAAGCTATGCAGATGGATGCACTTTACAAAGCATTGAAAGACAATGGCATAAAGCCTGCTAAAGTAGCAAAAATAGCGATTTTGGACACAGGAGTAGATGATGAGCATGAAGATATTAATGCCAATTTTATTTCTACTGATGAGAGTTATAATGAGGACGTAGTAGGGCATGGAACGCACTGTGCAGGTATTGCCAATGCAGTTTCTAATAATGCTAAGGGCATTGCTTCTTTTTCTCCTGCCAATGAATTTGTCAAAGTTACAAGTATCAAAGTATTGAATGATTGGGGAGGAGGTACACAGGAAAGCGTAATTGGGGGAATCATAGAGGCGGCAGACAAAGGCGCAGATGTTATTTCTATGTCTTTAGGAGGTCCTTCTGATGATGGAATCCAACGTGCTTATAATGAAGCTGTCAAATATGCGAATGAGGCAGGAGCGATTGTAATAGTAGCGGCAGGTAATTCAGATGAGAATGCTATGGAGTTTTCTCCAGCCAACTCTGAAGGTGTAATAACCGTATCAGCCGTAGAAGATGGGTTAAAGAGAGCAGAATTTTCTAATTATGTTACAGATGTAAAAATGGGAATAGCCGCACCAGGTGTGAATATTTATTCTACTTTTCCTAAAAATGAGTACAAATTTTTAAGTGGAACATCTATGGCTACCCCTTATGTGGCAGGCTTAGTAGGTTTGATGAAGTCTATCAATCCAAATTTAGACAGCAAAACTGCCTATCAAATATTAAAAGAAACAGGTATTCCTACCCAAGATACTGAAAAGACTGGTAATTTTATCCAACCAGCCAAAGCAGTAGAAAGAAGCCTACAAGTAAAATAAGCAAAATAGCACTTTTAAGTATAATTTTAGTACAGCTTTATTAATCCTTGAGAGATTGGTAAAGCTGTACTGCTTATATGATAGATAGTTTAATCTTGAGCTTCTAATTTGTTCATTATCATGATAGAAAATCCTATGATGAAGAATATAGTTAGGGCTATTGTACTATTCCGCATACTGCCAGAGATATGCTCTACCATGCCATATACGAAAGTCCCCAATACAATTGCTATTTTCTCTGTTACATCATAGAAGCTAAAAAAAGAAGTAGAATCTGGACTATCTTTGGGTATTAGCTTAGAATAGGTAGAGCGGGAGAGTGATTGTATGCCGCCCATAATCAATCCAATAAGTATGGCTAACAGATAGAAATGGTACTCATTTTGAATAAAATAAGCACCAATACACGCGCCTATCCATGCTAATAACATCAAAAGAATGGAAAAACGATTTCCTTTTTTGACAGAAATCCAAGCAAAGAAATACGCACCCACAATGGCTAAAAGTTGGATTAGTAGGACAGTGATGATTAGCTTATCGCTACTCAGCTTGATTTCTTTTTCTCCAAAAGTTGCGGCTAAAAACATAACAGTCTGTACGCCCATGATATAAAAAAAGAAAGAAAATAGATAAGCCTTGAGCATGGACATTTTTTTGACCATCTGATAAACCTTATAAATTTCCTTGTATCCTTGGCTGAATAAGTTTTGTGAGGTCTTTCCTTCTTTCGCATTAGGAAGGAAATAAAAAGTTACTTGAGCAAATCCTATCCACCAAATACCCGTAATCAAAAAGCCATATTTCATAGCTTCTAACTCATTCGTAAAGCCAAAATTTTTATGTAAAATGACTAAAGGTAATATCAAAACAAGCAAAATCACACTCCCAATATAGCCCCACGCATAGCCTTTGGCACTCAAATAGTCATGACGTTCTTTGGTAGCAATGTCAGAAAGAAAAGAATTATAAAAAACCAAACTTCCCGCATAGCCCAAGACCGCCAGTGTAGCTATGAGGATTCCAAATTCTATGTTTTTGCCTGTAAAAAAAAATAAACTCATACAGGACAAACCACCTATCCAAGTAAAAACTTGCATAAAAGTTTTCTTTTTCCCACTGTAATCTGCCATGCCAGAGAGCAAAGGTAGTATAAGCACCAAAATAAGATAACCCACTGAAATAGAATACGAATATATGACTGTATTGGCAATGCGGAAGTCAAAAAAACTTACTTCCTCTCCTCCAAAGGCTTGTCGGGTAACATTATTATAATAAACAGGAAAAAGGGTAGATGAGATGACTAAGGCATAAACGGAATTTGCCCAGTCGTACAAACACCAAGCATTGAGAACTTTAGTATTATTTTTTTGCATATATCTATTTTTATATCAGTTACTTGTGTCTTTCCTGAAGAACAGCAACTACTTCATCTAAACTGCTATCTTTCTGTTCCAATAGTATGAGAAGATGAAAAATCAGGTCTGCGGCTTCATTTTTAAATAAATCCATATTATTATCTTTGGCTTCTATCACAAGTTCTACAGCCTCTTCGCCTACTTTTTGGGCTATTTTATTAATTCCCTTGGCAAATAATTTGCTTGTGTAAGAATTTTCA
>JALOMS010000096.1 GCA_025455345.1 Thermoflexibacter sp.
AAATATGGTAAAAAAAATTAAAATCACAAAAATAGCAGCTTCAATACTTGCTTTGATGGTATTGAATGCGTGTAATTTGAATACAGAGGTTTATAATCAACCCTCTGATGAGAATTATCCGAGAACAGAAGCCGAGTTCCTTTCTACGGTCAGTGCCCCATATAGTGCTTTAGGTGGCTATAACTGGGCTCCTTTTGAAATCAATGGTCCTGTTTCTGACGAAGTCGTTGTTCCCACTCGTGGACCAGACTGGGACGACCAAGGCTCTTGGCGTTCTTTGGAAACTCACACATGGACTCCTGACCGTCCGGGTCAAATCAATGGTGCATGGGAATTTGGATATGGTGGCATCGTAAATGCCAACTTGGCTTTAGCAAGATTAAAGGCATCTACTTTACAGTTAGCGGGTAAAGACGTAATTGTAGCAGAAGTGAGAGCATTGCGTGCATTCTACTATTATGTACTATGTGATTTCTTCGGGAGTGTTCCTATCATTACAGAAGATACGCCTGCAGGTAATCCTCAACAAAACACACGTCAGCAAGTATTTTCTTTCATAGAGAGTGAATTGAGAGCGGCTATCCCTACCCTACGCAGAGAAAATTCACAAGAAACATACGGACGTATTACTCAGGGTGTTGCTAATGCTATTTTAGCTAAGTTATACATCAATGCTCAAGTATTTACAGGAACACCAAGATGGGCAGAAACCATAGCAACTTGTGATGCAATCATTAACTCTGGTCAATACCGTTTGAACCCAAGTTTCTTTGATAACTTCTCTGTGGGTAATAGAAATAGTGCTGCCGCAAGGTCAGAAAATATGTTGATTATTCCTTATGATAAAGTAAATCAAGGTGGTAACGTAGTGCAAATGAGAACACTGCACTATGCACAGCAAGGAACTTATCGCTTGGCATCAAGCCCTTGGAATGGTTTCTGTACCATTGCTGAATTCTATAACTCTTTCCCTGACAATGACATAAGAAAGAGAATGTGGTTAGTAGGTCCTCAACCTGCCCCAGATGGTCAGACTATTAGATACAATGACGCTGTTACAGGTGAGTCTAATGCTCCTTTGATATTTGACCCTGAAGTTGGTAGTTTGACCAGAGCAAGTCAAAGAGCAGGTGCAAGGTCTCAGAAATTAGAAATTCAAGTAGGTAACAATGCCAACGACCAAGATAATCACTTCCCTATCATTCGCTACGCTGATGTATTGATGATGAAAGCAGAAGCCGCATTCCGCTTAGGTCAAGTAGGAGTAGCACTTCCATTGGTCAATGAAATCAGAAGACGTGCAGGTTTACCAGATGTCAATACACTTTCTTTGGATTTCATCTTAGCAGAAAGAGGTCGTGAATTTGCTTGGGAAGGACACAGAAGAAACGATTTGATTCGTTTTGATAGATTTGCCAATGGTTCTTGGCAGTTCAAGCCAAGAGGTACTTCTAAGCACGTAGAGTTAATGCCAATCCCAACTCAACAGTTGGCACGTAACCCTAACTTGAAGCAAAATCCCGGCTATTAATCATTTATCAAATAATAGCTTAAAATATAATAACACCGCACAAGGTTCTGTATCTTGTGCGGTGTTTTACTTTTTTATGGATAGTGATACTTTATCTATTTCTACTATTATAGGTAATACTATCTCGGTAGCCCTACTCTTTTTCCCTTGATTTTCTTCTTTTTTTATTTCAAAACTGTATCTTTCATTCAAAATTATAGAAGGAAATGAATATAAAGTTGATTTTTTGTTTTTTGCTTATTTTTAATTCCCTTTGGGCGCAAAACAGACCAGAAAAAAGTACAAAACCATTGCGTATAGGGATTGTTGGGCTGACACATTCCCATGTACATTGGATTCTGGGAAGACCCAAAGCCGATGATATAGAAATTGTTGGTATTGCCGAGCCAAATAGGGCATTGGCGGAGCAGTTTGCCCAAAGACACGGATATAGCATGGATATAGTTTTTAATTCCCTTGAGGAAATGATACAAAAAACTAAACCAGAAGCAGTTACAGCTTTTAATTCTATTTACGAACATCTTGCCACAGTTGAGTATTGCGCTCCAAGAGGTATTCATGTCATGGTAGAAAAACCTCTCGCTGTCAGCTATGAGCATACACAAAAAATGATAGCTTTAGCAAAAAAACACAATATTCTACTCCTTACCAACTATGAAACAACTTGGTATGGAAGTAACGAAAAAGCGTATCAACTCATCAAAGAGGGTGCTATTGGAGAGATTCGGAAAATGGTTTTTCATTATGGACACCCAGGTCCCATAGAGATTGGCTGTAATAAAGAGTTTTTGGATTTTCTCACCGACCCTAATCTGAACGGTGCTGGTGCTTTGACTGATTTTGGTTGCTATGGTGCTAACTTGGCAACTTGGTTGCTTAATGGTCAAAAGCCTATTGCAGTGAGTTGTATAACCCACCAAATAAAACCTCACTTGTATCCCAAAGTAGATGATGACGCTACTATTATTCTCAAATACAAGGATTTACAGGTAGTAATACAGGCTTCATGGTGCTGGACTTACAGCAGAAAAGACGCAGAAATCTATGGTAGAAAAGGAATTATTGAGTGCTTAAATGGGGCAGATATGATTCTGGCGACCAAGATAGAAGATAGGGGGAATCCAATAAAAGCAAGCCCTTTGCCAGAAGGTCGTAATGACCCTTTTGCCTATTTTGCAAGTGTTGTGAGAGGAAAAATACAGGTAAAACCTAATGACCTTTCTGCGATGGAAAACAATCAAATTGTAATGATGATTCTCGAAGCCGCAAAATACTCTGCAAAAACAGGTGAAACCGTTATTCTTGAAAAATTCTTTGATAAATAAGCCAAGAATATGCCCCATCCTCGTTTTTTGAATCCTTTTTGAAGGAAACTCCTCAAAATACTGGACAGTAGAGGGCTTCCGATTGCGCTTGCTTTTCCAAAAATTTATGTATTTTTGTTTTCTCTTTTGGGAATAAAAAACAGATTTAAAATAAAAAAATGCTACACGACCCTATTTTTTCGCCTAAGGATTTTGAAAGGCAAAAAGCAGAAATACAAACACTTATCAAACGGATTCCTAATTTGGAAAGCCGCAGGGAGATTGTGGAGCAATGGCAGGACGCAATAGAATACGAGCGATTAAGCAACAAAAAAGAAGAAGACATACAAGCAGAGTTTCTACACAAATTTTTTGGGGAAGTGCTTGGTTATGCCTACGGTACGCACCTGAAAGAGGAGAATTTGCGCTTGGAAGCAAGTACCTTGTACGACTTTACCAAACCCGACGGCATACTTGGCTTTTTCCCCAGCGAGGAGAAGCAAGCAAAAGATGTAAGGGTAGTGATTGAGTTAAAAAGGTATGGAATTAATTTAGACAAGCCACAAAATAGGGTAGATTTTAAGGGAACACCCGTTGAGCAGGCTTTTTCTTATGCTTCTAAAATGGGAAGCAAGTGCCAGTGGGTCATTGTGTCGGACTTTGCAGAAATTAGGCTTTATCGCTATCCTGACATGAATAGGTACGAGCGATTTCATATTTTGAGCCTCTTAGACGACAATAATTTTCCGCATTTTTTATTCTTACTTTCTAAAAATCAACTATTTAATAGAGAGGAAGATGTCAATAATCTTAGCTCTTTGGCAGTTACACCACGCCTTTACAAAGGCAGAATGGATTTTTTGGAAGACATTACCAATCAGTTTTATGCGCGCTACAAGGCAGAAAGAGAGTCGCTTTTTAACCATATTCGCCAACTGAATCCCCACTACACGCCTGCGCGCCTGTTTACGGCTACCCAAAAAATCTTGGATAGACTGGTTTTTATGCGTTTTGTGAGTGAAATAGGGCTTACCGAGCAAAATATCCTCAAAAATGTGTACCAGTACAGCTTGCCACACCTTTACGATTTGAGTGAGGAGGTTGCATGGGTGAGTATCAAGTCTTTATTCAATTCTTTTGACAAGGGCTACAAGGCAAACATTCCTCCTTTTAATGGTGGGCTTTTTGCACCAGATGAAATCATTAATGAACTGATTATCAAAGAGAATTATCTGAAAGATTGGATAAAATTCTTACTTGATTACGATTTTCAGTACGACCTCAAAGTCAATATTTTAGGGCATATTTTTGAGCAGTCTATCACAGACATTCAAAAACTCCAAGCCCGCAACTTTGAGCCTGAAATAGAAGAACCAAGCAACGGATTGCCAACCAACCGAAAGCAATTTGGTGTATTTTATACTCCCGAATACGTTACTCAATACATTGTAAAACAAACAATTGGAAATTATTTGGAAGAAAAAAAGGCAGAAATTCTTGCTTCGCTTGGTGTGGCAGAAATCACTGAAATAGCAGATGACTTTATGGCTTGGCAGTCAGAAAAACCATCTTTGACCATAGAAGAAGTAGCAGAAATCCACCTCCAATTTTGGCAAACTTACAAGCAATCTTTGGAAAAAATTACGGTGCTTGACCCCGCTTGCGGAAGTGGGGCGTTTTTGAATGCCGTTTTTGACTTTTTATATGAGAAAAATGCACTGGTGCAAGCAGAAATAAACAAATTGCAAATGCCCCCTACGCCCCCTGCTCCTCAAAATAAGAAGAAAAAAGAGAGCAAAAAAGACCTTTTTGCACAGGCGCAAAGGGAGCAGGAGCAAAAATTAATTACAGAGGAAATGCAGTATATCATCAAACGCGATATTTTGCTAACTAACCTCTACGGAGTGGATTTGAATGAGGAAAGTGTAGAAATAACTAAACTAAGTTTGTGGCTAAAAGTAGCAAACAAAAAACGACCTCTTCCTTCGCTGACTGACAACATCAAACTTGGTAACTCACTGATAGACAAGCCCGAATTTTCTCCCAAAGCCTTTGACTGGGCAAAAGAGTTTCCGCATATTTTTGCGGCAGGTGGTTTTGATGTGGTAGTGGGGAATCCTCCGTATGTGAGTTTTCAAAGCAACATTATTCCACAAAAAGAAATAGATTATTTCACTGAAAAATATCAAACAGTATATAAAGTGTTTGATTTATTTGCCCTTTTTATAGAACAATCAATAGAAAATCTCTTAAAAAATAATGGCGGGCTTAGTTTTATAGTGCCAAGTGTGCTTTTAATGAATCGTTCATTTTCAAAACTTCGTGAACTAATATGCCAAAAAGCTTCTTTTAGGAATGTTACTTTTTTTGGAGATGGTGTTTTTCCTGATGCAGTGGTACCAACAATCACATTTTCACTTTTAAAAAATAAAACTCAAAAACCTGTTAAAATAGGAAAGGCAGAGAAGGAGAATATTGTTATTGAAAATCAAATTAGCCAATCTATATTTTGCCAAAACCCTCTCTCTGGTTTTAATATCTCTATTAAAGAATCAGATTTACAGCTATTTATAAAAATAAATAAAAATACAACTTCTTTGGGAGATGTATTGGAAATACGAGAGAGCATTAAAACAGGAGATGATAAAAAGTTCATTTCCAATACTAAAAAATCTCCTCTTTACTATCCTTTGGTTACAGGGAAAGACATAGGCAGGTATTGGCTTACTTCTAATCGCTATATTTTATTTGATGAAAGTGCTTTGCAAAGACCTACTAAAATTGACTATTTTTTACAAGATAAATTATTTATTCGTCGTGTGGGAGCAGATTTGATAGCTACTTTTGATAACAAAAATCATTTTTCAACCCATGTGCTTTATCTTGGACTTCAAAAAGATGAAGATTATGAGTTAAAGTATTTACTTGCGCTAATAAATTCTAAATTGTTCAATTACATTTATAAAACTAAATTTCCTCCCAAAGGAAATATATTCCCTGAAATTAGAATAGGAAATTTGCGTGAATTACCTGTTAAAGTTATTTCAAGAGAAGAACAAGCGACTTATATTGAGATAGTTAATAAATTATTAATAAATTACACTGAAAATTTAGACCAAACCCTTAACCAACTCATCTACCAACTTTACCACCTAACCGCAGAGGAAATTGCTTTGATAGAAAATGCAAGTTAAAGATACAAAACAGAAAGAATTAGGCGTTTTTTATTTATTTTAGCATTGCTTAAACCTTTTTCATTTTTCAGAGTCCAAGTCTAACAGTCCTTATTTTTTGCATGAAAAAAATCTACTTCACACCCATTTTTATCTGTTTTGCGTTCTGTTTTTCTGCCCTTTCCCATGCCCAAATTTTAGAGGTAAAGGCAAGAGTATTAGACAGTTTGGATAAAAGTCCGCTCGTCAGTGCCAATGTGATTCTAACAGGTTTGCGCGATTCATCTGCCAAATTCTTCACAAGTACGGACATTCAGGGCAGATTTAGCGTGAAACCTACGCAAAGGCAATCTTACCAATTGAAAATCAAATTTTTAGGCTATAAAGATTTGGACACTACACTTGTTTTCAGTCAGGCAGTGCTGGACTTAGGAACTTTGTTGCTTGCTCCTAAAACTTCTATGCTCAAACAGGTAGAGGTCGTTGGGCAGTCTGCGCTTGCCAAGCAAAAAGGTGATACAGTGGAACTTAGCACCAAAGCCTATAAAACGAATAAGGACGCTTCTGCCGAAGATTTGCTCAAAAAAATGCCTGGCTTTACCTTAGAAAATGGCAACGTACAGGCGCAAGGCGAGAATGTAGGGCGCGTTTTAGTAGATGGAAAAGAGTTTTTTGGAGATGACGCGGCTATTGCCCTGCGAAACTTGCCTTCGGAGGTCATAGACAAAATCCAAGTTTTTGACCGCCTCAGCGAGCAGTCCCAATTTAGTGGCTTTGATGACGGCAATACCATCAAAACCATCAATATCGTAACCAAAGCAGACAAGCGCAATGGACAATTTGGCAAAGTTTATGGTGGATACGGCACTGACGACCGCTATCAGGCGGGCGCAAACGTCAATTATTTCAAAAATGCGCGCAGAATTTCTGTCATTGGGCTAAGTAATAACATCAATCAGCAAAACTTTTCTTCCCAAGACTTGGTAGGCATAGGTGGCAATCAAGGGGGTGGAAATAGAGGGCAAGGCGGGCAAGGGGGGAATAGACAACAAGGCAGCGGGAATCGCGGACAAGGCGGGCAGGGCGGCGGTGGACAAAACAATGCCAATAACTTTCTGGTAGGTCAGCAAAGTGGAATCACTACAACTCACTCTATTGGTGTGAATTACAGTGATAATTGGGGGAAGAAAACCACAGTTACGGGGAGTTATTTTTTCAACCAAGGTAATAATGTAAACCAACAAACGCTTGCACGCACTTTGTTTTTGGCAAATAATCTCAATCAGTTTTATGACCAAACAAGCCTTTCAGACACCAAAAATCAAAATCACAGGCTCAATTTTAGGATAGAATATAAAATAGATTCCGCTAATTCTCTGCTGATTACGCCAAGATTGAGCTTGCAAACCAACCAATCTTTTACTGATTTGACAGGCGCAAACGCACAAGCAGAAAGGCGACCGCTTAACAGCACGCAAAATACGAGTTCGAGCAATGCTTTTGCCTATAATTTTGGGAATGAAATTCTTTTCCGTCATGCCTTCAAAAAGCGCGGAAAGACTTATTCTGTGAGTGTTACGACCAATGCAAACCAAAGAGAAAGCGAGTCTTTTTTGCTTGCCCAAAGTCAATTTTTCCAAACGAATGGTGCAAGCAATACCAATCAAAACCAAAAAACAGAACAGCAAGTCAATGGTTATGCGCTTGTGGGCAACGTATCTTACACGGAGCCGCTTACGCGCAGGAGTATTTTGCAATTAGAGTACAATTTGTCTTACTCTAACAACTATTCTGACCGCAAAACCAATAGATTCAATCAGTTAAGCCAAGAATTTGGCATTTTAGATACCCTGCTGTCCAATACTTTTGACAACGATTACATCACGCATAGAGGAGGAGCAAGCTACCGCCTCAATCAGAGCAGAAGAATGCAACTGACGGCAGGCTTTGCTTATCAAAATTCTGAACTCATTGGGAAACAGGTATTTCCAAGAAATAACTTGACAGAAAGAACATTTAACAACCTTTTGCCTAACCTGAATTTTCGGTATTTTTTCTCTATCCACAAAAATATTCGCCTCATCTACCGTACTTCGGTGAATGCGCCTTCTATCAATCAGTTACAAAATGTAATTAACAATTCCAATCCGCTTTTCCTTTCCACAGGCAACCCCGATTTGAAGCAAAGTTATAACCACAATTTTTCTTTGCGCTACTCGGCAAACAACCCTGAAAGAGCGACTACTTTTTTCACTTTCTTAAATATCAACCAAACGCAAAACGGCATAGGAAACGCCACTTTTATTGCGGCAAGAGATACGCTTATTGGCAATGAAGTCATCTTGAAAAGAGGTTCACAACTTACCTTGCCTATCAATATCAATGGACTTTGGAACGTTAATTACTTCACTGTCTATGGATTACCTATTAAAAAATTAAAAATTACAGTGAATTTTAATACAAGAATTGGCTATTCCAGATTACAAAGCCAGATTAATGGCAATGCCAATCTTTCAGACAATTATACTCTTAGTCAAGGCGTAAATATTGCCAGCAACATCAGCGAAAATATAGACTTTAATCTCTCTTATACAGGCAATTACAATATCGTAGAGAACTCTATACAAGCACAGCTCAATAACAGTTTTTACTCTCAAACCACCAACCTACGCACCAATTTTCTGTTCAAAAATTTCCTGTTCCAAAACGACATTGGGCATACTTGGTTCACAGGCTTAACGGGAGGATTCAATCAAAACTTTTTGCTTTGGAACATGAGCATAGGCAAGAAATTTTGGAAGCAAACAGGCGAACTGAAATTGAGCGTATTTGACTTGCTGAACCAAAACAACAGCATAGTTCGCAACGTAGCCGATTCTTACATAGAAGATGTTCGCACACAGGTACTTAGGCAATACTATATGCTTATTTTTACCTATAACTTGCGAATGTTTAAGTAAAAAAGATGTAAGTTTTAGTAATAGTCTTTTAAACTTTTCTTTGCTTCTTTCTAAAAATCCAATTATTTTTTTAACTTTGGAGAAAGAAAAAACATGATTCTATGCAAGTAGAAATTGATAATCTGAAGAAGGCAAGTCTTTACACCTTAGAGAATTTCCTGCTTTTTGTGGAGAGAGCAGAAGAGAGTGGCATGGAGCAAAAGTTCCAACTGATGAGTGAAGGGATAGTACCTACACATAGCGAAACACCTCTGCCGCATTGGTTTGTAGAATATGTATTGAGCAAAGACTTTGGAACACAACCTATTTCCCTCCAATTTGAGATGGCAACAATCAATCATGGCAAAATTATTTCCAACCTACACATTCTTTTGGGCGCAATTACCAAGGATAAAAACATCAATATCTATTCACAAGGCACTTTTGTCCATGTAGAAATTTCTGGACTAAACTTTCTCCCTGATATTTTTTTTACAGACAAAGAACATGAAAAGAAAAAAGATAAAATGTCTATTCTGAACCCATTAAGCATTTTTGAAGTGCTTTCTAAATCGACCCAAAAGACAGACAGAAATGAAAAATTTGACCAATATGCACAAATAGACAGTCTGAAAGAATATATCATCATAGACCAATACAAACCTCACGTTACCGCACATAGGCGCACAGGCGCAAATAAGTGGGAGCAGGAAATCCTTACTTCGCTGGGCAGTACGCTTACTTTGGAAAGTATCAATCACCCGATTCCACTCGCCGCTATCTATGAAGGTGTGGAGTTTGAAGGGTGATAGAAGATAATAAAAGTTCTTGGGATAAACCCTTTATACTTCTTAGAAATCCAATTATTTTTTTAACTTTGGAGAAAGAAAAAACATGATTCTATGCAAGTAGAAATTGATAATCTGAAGAAAGCAAGTCTTTACACCTTAGAAAATTTCCTGCTTTTTGTAGAAAGAGCAGAAGAGAGGGGCATGGAGCAAAAGTTCCAACTGATGAGTGAGGGCATAGTGCCTACACACAGCGAAACACCTCTGCCGCATTGGTTTGTAGAATATGTATTGAGCAAAGACTTTGGAACACAACCTATTTCCCTCCAATTTGAGATGGCGACTTATAATCATAACACTATTATTTTCAATATCAATAAGTTATTAATGTTGGTGGCAGATGAAAAAGACATCAAGGTTTATGTGCAGGGAACGCACGTTTATTTGGAAATTTCCTCCAAAACGCCCATGCCTGACATTGCTGGAACAGACAAAACAAGCGAAAAATGGAATAAACTACATCAATTGATAAATCCTTTGTTTGTGTTTGAAGTCCTCTCTAAATCTACAAAAAATATAGATAAAGGTGAGAAAGTAGAGCTTTATCAAAGTATAGACAGCCTGAAAGAGTACATCATCATAGACCAATACAAACCTCACGTTACCGCACACAGGCGCACGGGTGCAAACAAGTGGGAGCAGGAAATCCTTACTTCGCTGGGCAGTACGCTTACTTTGGAAAGTATCAATCACCCGATTCCGCTTGCCGCTATTTATGAAGGCGTGGAGTTTGAAGGATAATGGCTAAATTTTGGAAAACATTTTATTTAAAAAAGCTAATCAATTGCTTTACGAGCTCTGCGGGTTGGTCATCTTGAATAAAGTGCGAAGCGTTTTTCAGAACAGAGTGGGCTTGTCCTTGCGCGCCTATGAACTGTGCCATTATTTTTTCTTGTTCTCCTGCTGAAATCTCATCATTTTCGCTAAAAATAGTAAGTATTGGAATACCCCAACGCGCAAGCACCTGCCAATGTTGCTTATTTTCAATTGCTTCTGGGTCATTGGGGTCAATAGGCACTCTCAACGGCAATTCTCTTGGAGCGGCCTTAAATTTCTCTTCGGGGAATGGTGCGTCATAAGCCGCTTCTTCCAAATTATCTAATTCTATAAAAGTGGAGCGTTCCATGACAGTGCTGTAAGCAGGAACACTTTGGGAACTGACACGCCAAGCACGAAAAGCAGGAGTTACATTTGTTCCATCGGGCAAGGTAGTGTTCGAAATCAATACTGAGCGGCATAAGATTTGTTATTCCTTGGCAAGTCTTTCAATAAGTTGAAAGTCAAGCACTTGGCTTAGGTTATTTTTCAATATAATTA
>JALOMS010000676.1 GCA_025455345.1 Thermoflexibacter sp.
CTTCCCATTTATCTTTCAACAAAAGCTTTGCAAGTTCTTTATTTTCAGCAACTCTTACTACCGTAATCAGTCTTTTTAAACTCTCATTCGCAAATCCTGTCAAAGCCAACAAAGCACGCAAACCATTTTCTTTTTCTGCCAAAAGGTTTTCAAAAATGTCTTTTTTCAATCCTTGTGTTTCTACTTTATTTTTCAAGACAAGCAAAGTTTCATTCAAAGAATTGATGTAACTCTCGTACTTCTCTTGAAAAACGGGGTTATAAAAATAAAAAGTGTTTTTGTCTAAAACGGTTTGGTATTTTTGCTCTGTGTTCATACCGCAAATTTAGTAAAAAGAGCCTATACTTTTAGACTTTATGATACAAAAAAAGGCAATCCCTAAGAGCTGCCTTTTT
This sequence comes from Thermoflexibacter sp., assembly GCA_025455345.1. Classification (GTDB taxonomy): domain Bacteria; phylum Bacteroidota; class Bacteroidia; order Cytophagales; family Thermoflexibacteraceae; genus Thermoflexibacter. The sequence continues at coordinate 396 of JALOMS010000676.1, forward strand.
GTTGTCTATATTTTTGATACAACTATCCTACTGGTGCAAGGCTGAGCCTTGCACCTAACATAGATTCAAGCGTTACGCTTGAACCAGTAAAAAATATCTCTTACCCCCCAATCTTCCCCAACTCATTTTGAAACGGCTGGCTATACAACCGCTTGCCTGTTGCTTTTTATTCATATATTTCTACCCACATCAAGTTCTGTAATAAGATTAAGAAAAATATTTTGTGGACTCAGGTGGAGTTTTTGATTTTTTCCATTTATCATAAAAATTTCTTAATTTTGAGAAAAAAAGAAAGCATGAATACCGTCTTAGAAATCAAAAACAATATTTTATCTCTGATTAGCCGCATAGATAATCAAAATGTACTAACAGAAGTATATGCGTACATGAATGACCGCTTTACAGAAAATCTGTTTTGGGATACGCTTGCACTATTAGATTGGGAAAACGAAGATATTTGCGCTCCTGCGGTTGTTTATCTTTCTAAAAGACCTGAATTAATTGTTGATTTTGATAAAATGCTAAGCCGCAAACTGTATGAATTAGATGGAAAAATATTTGCAGAAGCAGTTTATGGTAAAGATATGCCTATTTCAGTAGATGATTTTCTGTATGTGCGCTGTTTTCAAGTAGCACAAGGCAAGGAATTTTATAAAAGTGTTTTGGAAAACCCAGCTTTAATGAAAGAGGATGTATGCGAATCCTTGCTTTCCATTGGTGCAAAAGCATATCAATTAGCAACTCAAAAAACAGATTACGTTTTTCCACTGACAGAGTTTCATTACGAAACATACAGCAATGCCAAAGCATGGGGTAGGAAAAAAGAAAATATTTATTCTCAATTAGCCCAAAAAGAACTTGTATGAGAAAGCATGGCAATGCAAATGAGAACGATAATCTACATCATCTTTACGAAATAGATGATATTCAAGAAGAAGATATTTTTAAGTATGGTATTTCAGGAAAACCACTCAACCCAGATGGTACTTCGGCAAGAGCAGAAGAACAAATCAACATCTTAAATAAAGCAGTAGGCTTTAAGCGATTTATTTCTAAAATACTAATGACAGAGATTGAGGGTAGAGTAAAAGCAAAGGAATTAGAACAGCAACACATAGATAACTATGAGAAAAAACATGGCAAAAAACCAAGAGGAAATATTTAATCCAGAAATTGTAACTTGCTGTTTTTATTTATGTTAACTCAATTAATAGATTAGTTTCTCAAAACCAACACCTAAGAAAGATTTTGAGAAACCAAAACTTCTGCCTACAAAATCATCCTACTGGTGCAAGGCTGAGCCTTGCACCTAACATAGATTCAAGCGTTACGCTTGAACCAGTAAAAAATATCTCTTACCCCCCAATCTTCCCCAAATCTGGCTGAAACGGCTGGCTATACAATCGCTTGCCTGTTGCTTTGTCTTAAAACTGATTGTTTACAAAGTACTGGTTTCTCAAAATCAATTCCCAAGAATGGTTTTTAAGAAAGTGAAATGGTTGTTTTTAGGAACTGTTGCTAAATGTTCAATAGTTTTTTTATTCTGGTATCTGCACACATTTTAAAGCTTCTAAAAGGTCAATTGGTAAAATTTCTATTATATCATCCACAACTTTATTTAATATCTCAATTTTTAACGCTTCCTCTTTTCCTTTTTTAATAGAGTTAAGTTGTGGGAATACTTTTAAAATATGTCCTTCTAAAGTATGTCCTTGATGATGTAGATACCATACTGGAATATTAATTTCAATTCCATTCAATAACTTAACTAAACTATTTGAATTTTCTGCTGGATTTACTACGTCTGCAACCTTATTAGTTATATAATCTGCAATAAATTGAAGTCTTTCCTTGTTAAAATGCTTCAAGTCTATATAAGTTTCATTTGTATTAAGTTTTAATTCTTCCTTGGTAATTATCTTTTCTCTTAATAGGAGGGCAGCAATTAATAAAGGGTCTAATATGTAATTTTCAATACTATATCTACCTCCATTACCAAGCACCTTGACGGATTCCGTACTCATGTTTTTTGAGTCCCAATCTATTATTCCAGAAACAAATTTATTCCCTGCCCTTCTTAGAGTTTCTGTAATATTTATAACCTGCCCACAGTTAGAAATTTTAATACCATTTTTGTCTGTTCTGCTTTCGCCTGAAGAAATAAAACTAAGGGATATTTCAGGTATTAGATAACTTGTAAGCAGTTGATACAGTTTTTCGTAATAAATTACATCATAGGGACTTTCAACAAATATTTGCCTTCTATTTTCATAATTGACACTGAATGAAGGTACACCAGATGTTAATATTTTAAGTGCTTTATCTTTATTAACTTTTTCAATTCTAACACCTGTCTTATTTACAATAAATATTGATTCTTCGGGTGTTAAAGCTACTGTTGAAGGTGAATGTGTTGTAATAATTACTTTAACATTTTTTTCTTTAACAAATACTTGTTGTATCACATCAAGAAATTTCTTAGACATTGAAGGATGTAAAGAAGCATCAGGTTCATCCATTAATAAAATTTTGGGAAATTCGACATCAAAATTTGAATTGTAGAGAGCTAAAGCGAGTGACATTA
>JALOMS010000097.1 GCA_025455345.1 Thermoflexibacter sp.
AACTCGTCGTTTGACATTTAAGGACAACCCGGTGGAAGGTGTGTCGAACTGACAGTTTTGACGTTTGCTGTTTTCTAGGTGTCACTTGGCATCCTTACCTCTAAGTTGAAATTGGTGAGTTCTTCTTACATTAATACCATGTAATGTAGATTAGAATTGTTGGGCTTTCAAGCTTTAAAACGCCCCCTCCCATTGTTTCCTTTGTGTCTCTATGTAATCGAGCAATTCGCGGTACCATGTTTGCGCACATTGATCATCTCCTGTAAAAACAGGAGGGGGAGATCTTATTTCCTCAGATATATCCTCCAAATTACGTGAATTTAAATTAGCTGCATGCTCAATTGTTTCAGACGACATTTCAAAGCCGTGACTAGCGCTACTGAGTACAAACCTATTGCACTGCGATCAGCGTGCAACTCAGTTGCCTGATTTTGTTCCAGCCCCGGCAGTGCTGTTATCGTTGTACAACTATTTCAACGAACTGATCAGGTCAGCAGACGGCAAATTTGAATGAGGCTGAGAAACTGTAGGATACACTACAGCAAATGTAAACGAATGTGTTTTATGTTTATGATGTTTATGTGTAATATGGGTACAATTTATTCTATAATAATGTGTTATTTCAAAACTGTCCCTCCTGAATTTATTTTCATTGGAACATTTATCTTGTTGATAGCACAAATACGATACATATATCCTTCCGCTAAGTACAAAGCAATTTTTGAGAAGTATAAAGACCAACACAAGCAAGTAATGAGGTTTTATGGTATTTATGTGATAGTTTCCTTTATTTTGTTTTACGTTGCGCTTAAGGTATGGGAGGCTTATCAAACATAATTTGTCCTGTTGGGCAGAGTTTGCAATTTACCCCAGTTGTTCGTAGTCTTAGCAAAGCGGACTACGAACTTCTTGCTTTTCCAATCTCTGATTTGTGTAAAAGTTGCAAAAGCAACAAACCCACATAAAGCATAATCTATTGTTATTCAATAAGTTGTGTTTTATGTGGGTTTGAAAAAACTTAGTGTTTTCGTGTCTTAGTGGTAAATAATTCGTAGTTTTGTATTGCTTCATTATTCAGCATTCTAAATTCGGAGTTTTTGTATTTTTGTATTCCTAATTTCTCATTCATAATTTATAATTCTTGCCATTTCTCTCTATCTTTGTGCTAAGAAAAATAGAAAAATAATGAGCAAAAAACTGATTCGTTTTGACTGGGCAGTAAAAAAGCTATTACGAAACAATCGGAACGCCGACCGAGCAAATTTTGTAGTCTTAGAGGGCTTTATTTCTGAACTATTGGGGTTTGATGTGCAAATAGTCCAGATTTTGGAAAGTGAAAGCAATAAACAAAGCAAGGAAGACAAATTCAATCGTGTTGATATTTTGGTGCTTACCCAGAGCAAGGAATTGATGTTGGTAGAGATACAAAACGAAGCAGAAACAGACTATTTCCATAGAATTTTGTATGGTGCCTCCAAATTAGTTACTGAATATATCAAAGAAGGCGAGGGTTACGGTTCGGTCAAGAAAGTAGTGTCTATCAGTATTTTGTACTTTTATTTGGGTCAGGGACAGGATTATGTGTATGAATATGAAGGCAAATTTATAGGCAGACACCTCAAAGATGTATTGCAGTTAAATACTTGGCAGAAAGAGAAATTTAACATTAGAGAAGTAGGTGATATTTTCCCAAAATATTATATCTTGAAAGTCAATAATTTCAATGACATTGCTCACGATACACTTGACGAGTGGATTTACTTCCTCAAAAATAGCGAAGTACCAGAGAGTTTCACTGCCAAAGGCTTGAAAGAAGCAGGGGAAAAGTTGCAAATAGACCAACTTTCAGACTTGGAACGCAAGGAATATGAATACTACAAAGAAAGTCGTTGGATAGAAAAAGATGTGATAGAAACTGCAGAGCGCAAGGGCGAGAAAAAAAGGGAAATAGAAATTGCCAAAAATATGATATACAAAGGCTTTAACGATGAAACTATTGCAGAGGTAACAGGCTTATCCATTGCAGAAATAGAAGCATTGAGGAAGGAAATGGAATAAAGTTTCCCTACCTTTGCCACTCAAAAACTAACATTCAAAACCCTATGAAATTCATTCATTTTACTAAACTGATTATTTTAAGCATTTTCATTGCCCTTTTGTGCATTGCCTGTAACAAAGACAACTGGTTAGAACGCCTCAAAGACGACATCAATTATTCGCTCAATAACACCATTCTCTTTCCCATTGCCACTCCCGAATCCAAAATAGTGGTCAGCACCGCCAATGACCAAACCGCTACTTTTGCTGAGTCTATGTACAAGTGCGACACCAAGAAAATCAAGTTTTCCAAACCCATAGAAACCGTTTCGCTGGCAGGTTTGGACGCTTCTCACCTCCAAGTCTATCCTGGGACTATTTTGCAACTCAAAGACCTCCATGAGCAGGGCAAGTTCGTCAGTGTGGAGCAGTTTCCAAGAGGGACGCTCTCACTGAAAAGTTCCATTGCTGGCTCTTTGCCACGAAAAATAGAACTTTTCAATGATGGCAAGGCAAAAGCCTTTGTAGATGAGGTCAGCAGGAATATTCGCAATAGGGAAGGTTTTACTTCTTCTTATATCGCAAAAGAGGCATACCAAGCCCCACAAGGTTTTTTAGAATTGGGTATTCCTCCTGATTGGGCAAAACCAACCCTCACTACTCTCCCTAATCCCAATCATGGAAGCGACATTGCAGGGAAAACCGTTTTTTTACAATTCACTCAAATTCATTATTCTGTGGAGTTAGATGCCCCTCCCACCAACTCTGCGGAGTTTTTCAATACCAATCTAAAAATAGAAGATTTTAAGAAAGTTGCCACTTTTGAGAATCCTTTGGGCTATGTAAATAAGGTGAGTTATGGGGTAAAAGTTTTGGTGAGTATGAATAATTTGGGGAGAAATTCTCCACCCCATGAGGTATTGGTTAAAAAACTCAACGAAATCATGCAAAATGGCACTATCAAGATTGATGAGCAAAGCAAGGAAATGTTCAAATCTTGTTTGTTTTCCATTGTTCATGTGGTAAGCAGTGCCAACAATAGAATCAATCCATTTTCCATGATAGGCGTAGATTTTCTAAGCAATCTCCAAAATAGACTCAGCAATACTTCTGCTTCTTCCACCCCAATTGAGTACCAAGTGCGTTATTTGGCAAATCATGCTCCTTTCATCATACAAGCAAACATAGAATACACAGACCACCAGTGTCGCCTATTGCCCACTGCGGTTTACATCAGTCGCATTGGTTTCCAATATTTTTCTTCTCCACCTCCTTCCTCTGGTGCTGTTACTCCCATTTTTCGCAATCCTGATGTGATTTATGTGGTTTGGAATAGCGAGTTCAAGGAATTGGAAAGAGGGCAAGTTGCATACAGTGTGCTGTTGAGTAGGGGAACATTTTGGTACACCAGTATCAAAGTTCCTGATTTGAGGTCTTACATCTATGTAGGCATAGGAAGCACCATAGGAGGGCTTGGCAGTGTCCCCTTCCTCTTGCAAGACTACATTCCCAAAGATGGTTTTTCCTACCCCACCAAGATTAACAAAACAGTGGGGAATGACCAAGCAAGGTTAAATATTTCTTTGGAGTTGGATTGGCGTTAAAAAGGGAAAAGGAGATATGCACTTTTATTTTTTAGATGCTCTTAGATAGAAAACAAACCCATTCTCCTCCCCTACTCTTTGCCATTCATCTTTATTGTTTTGTATCAAGTCCAACAATTCCTGTTCGGAAGTATTTTTTGTCAATACAAACAAATCTTTGTCTATTTGACTATTAAAAAGCCAGTTTTGCCAGCGAATATCTCCCTCAAATTGGGGTTTGGTGCTTGGCTGTGTTTGAGCATAAAAATACTGAGCATAGCTCTTATACCCTATTGTCATTACATAACAGTCCTTTCCTTGCAGTTTTTTAAGAAAATCAATCGCGGCTCTTTGTGTGTAACGTTCTACTTTGCCGATATAAAAAATAAGTACCAATGTAAGCATTACCGCCGTTCCCCCAAATAAGCAATAGAAACCTCTGAGAATCTGATTGCTCTTAAATAATAAGATACTAATCAGCACAATACCAAAAAAATACAATCCTACCAAAGACTCCCAACCCGTCCAAGGGACTATGGCATTGAAGTTAGCTTGGGCAAACTTGTCATTTTCTAAGAGAGACTGTAGCCAATGAGGATTCAATCCAATCAATGGCAAGATACTTACAATCATCACCCATATAAGACAAACTGCTAATAGAGAAATACTTATCCATCTTTTGTATTGTATTTTCCCCTGCCAAATTTGGTGTAAAGTCAAGGCGGAAAGATAGGTCAAGGGGTAATAACACAAAGAAGAGTAGTGAACGATTTTTGTTTTTACGAAAGAAAACAATAATAATACTACCCAGAACAAAATTTGCATAAAAATCTTGAAAATCACTTGATAATCCATATCCTGTGTCTGTTTGCGAAAAGAAGCAAGTGCAAAAATAGAGGCAGGAAAACAGCCCAACAATAGCACCACAAAATGATACCCGATAAATCCTTCATGTCCCGCATCATGTGTAGAAAGCATAGCATACTGTCGCAAGGTAAAATCTATGATGAATTGTTTGCCATGTAGCACAAATTCTACCCCATACCAGACCAAAGTAACCAACAAAGCCCCTAAACTAAAAGCAAGATATTCTTTGAAAAAAAAGCCAAATGTCAGTGGTTTTAGTACGCTAAAAGGTTTCCAAAGTGTATAAAGATAATACACAAAAACGCATAAAGAAATGATTAAAAAAGCAACTGGTCCTTTGGTCATGATTGCCAAACCAAGGAAAAGAGAAGCGAGCGCAAGATAATACCATTTCTTTTTCCTATTGGGGAGGAGTTCTTTGGCAGACCAAACTAAGTAAAATAGGAAAAAATAGTATAAACTCAAGAAGATAAATAAATTGAAAAATGGGTCAATGATGCCTGACTTGAAATAAAAATGAGGCAAGATAGAACCAAAATAACTTCCCGCCCACAATATTCCAAAGGTATGGTTATATAGCTTTTTACCAAAATTGTATAGCACTACTAAGGCAATGATTCCACAAATTGCATTTGGAAAACGGGCAGCAAATTCATTAATGCCAAAAACATTCATAGAGATTGCTTGTAGCCAAATAAAAAGTGGTGGTTTCTCATTGAAAGGCAGATAATCCATCTTCATTCGTAAGTAATCTCCTGTAACGAGCATTTCTCTGGCACATTCTGCAAAATTAATCTCGTCCCAATCAAAAAGATGTACGTTGCCAATAAAGGGAATAAAGAACATAGCCCCTACGACTCCAAAAATAAAAGAGTATTTGTATTTTTCCACATTTCCTAACATGAGAATAGCTAAAATTAAATTTTTGCAAAAATATCTGTTTTCTTGTGTAAAACTATTATTAGCTATTTATTCTATTCAGTGATTGTGCATTTCTATTGTAAAATACGCTTTAGCGTGTTTAGCTCATTATCAAATACCAGCACACCCTGAAGGGCATGCTACAGTGTCGATTTGATTCATATAATTGCTTAATTATCAAAGAATTAGTAAAACTATAACTGCTCTCTCACCCATGCCAATTCCCTTTGGATAGATTCCGAAATCCCCTCTTTCAAGCTCATGGGCAAAACATCCCAAGTATAAGTTTCTACTTCTAAATGATTGCTTATGTTAGCTTTATCTTTTAATATTTTTAAAACTTTGATAATGTCTTCTTGGGTTGATTGGAGTAATTGGTACTTACTCAAGAATATAGGTACGTGGAAATGAGTACGCCACTCTACAAAATTTTCTCCAGTTCCTTCAGCCAAAGCTAAGGGTAAGTCATTGAAATTGAATAGTTTTTCTTGTTTGTCTTTGGCAATAACTTGGTGAAGATAGACAGGCTCATTGAATAGCGAGAATTCTTCGAAAATAGCATTTCTCTGTATTTGCTCCATAGGCAAGTCAGACTTTAGTGCGGCACTAATCTGAAATTTTCCTATTTTTATCCCATGATTATCAAATCTTTGCAGTGCTTTTGCATGGTCTTCGTAGGCTATTGCAAAATGACAAACATCATAGCAAAGCTGTACATGGGTAAGTATAGCTTCGCGAGCTTCAGAAGCAGACATCGCCCATGCTTTTGTGAGCATAGGAACGCCTATACGCAAAAGATAATTATCAAAATAAGAGATTGTTTCTTCTGTATTCTCTAAAATACCATCTGGCTCTGGCTCTATATCCAAATGTAATATTTTTCCTGTTTTCTTTCTTATATCTATTAAATGACTGACCACTTTCAAGATATTTTCCGTAGCTTTTAGCATCATAGCCGAGATTTCTTCTTGCGATTTCCACCATAATTTATAAGAAATAGGAGAAGTAGAAATACCTCCGTCAATGTCATCAGGTACAATTTCTGCTAAAATATCAAACAATCTAAGCGTATAAGCAAGCCGTTCATCAGAAGTCCAATCAGGCAAATGTACGGCATCTTTGACCTTTTGTTTATGAAAATTACCAAAAGGAAAACCGTTCATAGTGAACACATAACAGTCATTTTCTTGAAGCCATGTTTTAAAGAGATGTAAATGGTTTTTTTCTAAAATTTCCATACTTGCTACATCAGAAAGCCTCAAACCTATACCAAAAGGTGAGTGAGGGGAGAGACTTGACTTGATAGAAGGAATATATTTTTTCAAGTTTTGAAAAACCGCTTCCCAGGTTTCTCCGCTATGAATATTGGTGCAATAAGTAAGATGTAAGTTTTTTTTGATTTGCATATATCTATGGTGTATTTATTTTTGTTTTAGGCAAAAATATTATTTTTTTATTACATATGCCAATCAAGCATTAAATGGAAAAACAAACATAAGTAGTATTAATAGTTAGACAGCCGATAGAAAGTTTTTTCAATTGGTTAAATGAAAAGACAGGCATACAATCTGCAAGTAAAGTTCGTTCTGAAACAGGGCTATACCAACATTGTTATGGTAAACTTGTCATTGCTTTGTCTTTTCTAATTTTCAACCCTTGATTCGCATATACTTACATAGAAAAACTAAAACATAATTTCTATTTAAAGGGTTTTATCAAGAGATTATAACATGAATATCAAATCAGTAAGTAATGAATAAAATCATAAAAATAGTTTTTCTCTTATCTACTCCTATAATTGCGTTTAGCCAAGAGGAGGATTACTTACAAGAGTATCTTTGGAAAAATCGTATCCTGCTTATTTTTACCAAATCAGAGCAAGATATTGATTATCAAGAGCAAATGAAGCTAATGAATCTATCACAAAAAGGGCTTTCAGAAAGAAACTTGATAGTTTTTTCTATTTTTGATAAACAAGGAAAAACATCTACTAACAAAGAAGTATCTACTTATTTATGCAAAAAGCTTCGACAAAAATTTGAAGTGGACAAAGATATTTTTACCGTAATATTAATCGGCAAAGACGGAGGGGAAAAATACAGAAGTAAGGCAGTGATTACTGATAAACAACTTTTTGCTATCATAGACGCTATGCCCATGAGAAAAGCAGAAATGAAGCATTAGTGTAGATACTTTATAAAATACTCATAATCAAAAATTTAACTCTATAAGACTCAATGAATCTTATAGAGTTATTATTGCCTTTTCCCAAATTTGCCTACTGAAATCTTTTCTAAATTGATGTGCTTACTCTTTTCCACCTCACTAACTCCTCGCCGCTTATATTCTCAATCCATGCGACTATGAAACTCTCCTTGTCCGAATTGATGACCACAGAGAACTTGGCAAATGCGTTGGGCGGTGTTATCGGGATTACCTGATTCGTAGGCTTGATTTGGGCATAAATTGCTGAATAATAGATTTCATTTTCCACTTTATCCTCGTTGTAAACCAATACCTGCTTTTCTGAATCCAAGAGCGAAAGTTGTATATTTTTGCCACTGGAAGAAATGAGTGTTTTCTGCGCTTTTTTGTTTTTTATGTCCAAAGAAGCGTAATAAATACCCCTCTCTTTTGCGCCTGTAAACCAAGTGGCATAGATGTTTTTGCCATTGCTGACCACATCGGGTCCGTTGTGAGGGCAACCATTAATGTTCCAACTGTCGCCACTGAAACAGGTAGGTGCGCTAAAAGTTTTGCCGTTGTCCGAAGAAGTTACCACCGAAATATCTCTGATGTTATTTTCTAAAATATCTCGGTAAACAATGCTGATATTGCCTTTTTCATCACTGAAAATTGCCGTTCTGCAACACTGACAAGCAACGCTATCCACGTCTATTTCGCCTACAAATTCATTTTTGGAATTGGTTTGGGCAAACTTAACAGGTCTTCCACTCTTGTTGGATTCTCCCAACCAAGTAATTCCCACTTCGCCATTTTTCAAGGTCGTGATGTCAAAGAAAGAACGCCCTTGGTCGGGGGTTTGGTTTTGGTGAACCATCGCAGGAACAGACCAAGTTTTCCCATCATCTTGGGAGAAAGTATAGTAAATATTGCTTGCGTGTTTGTTTACTTCTGACTTTGCCTTCGTTTGATAAGCGGCAATGAGATTTCCATTCTTTTTAAAAGCAATTTTAGGCATTCCTTCTATGTGCAGAGCGGCAGATTCTGGAATAGGAATGTTTATTTTTTCTCCAAAATCCTTGCTTTTTTTGTCATAAATAGCAAAAGAAAAGTATTTTTTCTGACTTGCCGTATCTTGCTCTGTAAAACATATTACAGGTATATTTTCTTGATTATGAAGTAAATGCACTGAATAGGCTTTTCTTCCTTTTTCAGAAATATGGCTTACTTCTTTTTCTTTGTTGGGGAAAAAGGCAACTAAAAGCAAAGCTGAAAGTAAACAGCCTGTGCCAATGATATTTTTTAATGTTCTATTTTTCATGGCATTATCTTTTTAATATTATTTGTTTCCTGTAAAATTATTTTAGGTCAGCAATTTGTCAGACACCTTCAAAGTGTCTGACAAATGAAAAAATCCTTGCTGATTGAGAGTACAATCTTATTTTTTCCCTGTAAAATTGTATTGGATACCACAAACAAAAGTACGTGGAGCCGCAGGCGTAAAAGTGGCTCTGTCTGTTGCATTATTGCCTCGTGAAGCACTGGAAGCATAGAGTTCGTCTGTCAAATTCATAATATTGGTAAAAACTTCAATGCCTTTCCATTGATAACCCGCCCTGAAATTCAGCAAGTGATAACCTTCGTACTTGACCGTATTGATTTGATTTTGATACCAAGAAGATACCCTCTGCCACTCCAAAGCGGCACGAAAACCTTTAAGCCAAGTAGGGTAATAGTTCAGCTCTGTGTTCCAAGTCCAGCGAGGCGAAGAAGGCATATCAAAGCCTGCTAAGTTTCGCAGTGCGTCCGTTTGGCGATTGCTCACTACGAAGTCCTCAAAGCGGTGAATGGCAGTAGTCCCGCCCCAACGGAAGAAAATTTGTGGGGAAGGCTTGTAAGTCAGGCTCAGTTCCAATCCTCTGTGCAAAGTTTTTCCCGCAGATTGGTAATCAAAAGAGTTATCTGGCTGGCGAATATTGAGCAGTTCGTTCGTTCCATTCATCTGATAAAAAGCCCAATCTACGTAAATTTGATTTTTTAAGACTGCAAACCACCCACCCACTTCATAGTTTTGGAAGCGCGCAGGTTCGAGATTGTAATAAAATTCGGCAGGATTAGTATTGGGTTTTCTACGGAAAATAGCCGTAACCCCAGGAGGTGAAAATCCTTGTGAATAGTTGGCATACAAGCCTTTATCCTTGCCCAAGTCGTAGGTAACTCCTATTTTGGGTGTAAGTTGGCTGTATGTCTTGTTGCCCGAAGTTTTGTCTAAATAGTTATCATAATCCAAAGACATACGGTCATAGCGCGCACCCAAAGAGAAGCGCAGATTGGGCATAGGTGCAAAGTCGTACTGCAAATAACCTGCACTATTTTTGATATAGGCTTGATAGTTAGCTATCTGAATATCAGGTCTTTCTGCCTTTATTGTGTATTTTTCCACCGACCTTTTGTCAGGACGCAATTGTGCATTGAGGTCTATCTGATAAGACCAATAATTATTGGGAGAATAGTCAAATACACTGCCTACAATCAATTTTGAGTCTAAAAAATCAAATTTTTGGCTGTGTTGGGCAATGATACCATAACTTTTAAAATTATTGGAATTGATTTCCCCCCTTGCAGTAGGCGCACCCACTGTCCATCGAATGGCATAGGAAGGGTTTTGTCCATGCTCATTAAAGCGGTTAAACAGTGTAACAAAGGTTTGCGAACCCTTGCCCCAATCATGCTCTAAGGTTAAGCGGCTACGAGAAGCCTCTGACTTGCGATAGGTAAAATCCGAAGTGCTGACGTACTGGCGGTTATAAAAAGCGATACTATCCACACTACCAGACATTTGTGAGTTGTACTTGGCATACATTCCCGTAGCTATCAGCCTTGTTTTGGGGGAAAGATGATACTCCAAACGTAGATTTACTGAATTTTTGTCATAATTGGAGTTAGCAAGCCAAGAGTTTCGCTGTGAGCTACTTAGCCCTCCTACATACACCCCAAACTTGCCTACTCTTGCACCTGCACCAAATTGGAGGCGTTGGAAACCCCATTGGTCTGCCTGCAACCCTATGCGAGCGGTAGGTACTGCCGTAGGTCTTTGGGTGATAAAATTGATAGCTCCACCTACTGCTTCTGCTCCATAAATAGAAGAAACAGGTCCTTTTACTACCTCTACCGAACTGATAGCCAATTGGTTAATTTCTAAAAGTGCATTGTGATTGAATACGCCCAAAGGACGGATGGGTACGCCATCTTCCATATAAAGATAGTAACCCGATGTAGTCATTGGTTGGCGAATGGACATAGAGTGCTGTTCATTGTTAAGGTTTACCATCAGCACACCTGCCGTTTTATTGATAATTTCATACACACTGATAGGTTTGGTTTCCTCTATCAGCTTAGGCGAAAGTTTAGAAATCGCAATCGGAGTTTGGGTTCGCAAACCTGCTTCCCTATTTGCTGTAACTACCACAGATTGTAGTGTTTCCACCGCA